>JAPXQZ010000124.1:0-5641 GCA_033813835.1 Clostridia bacterium
ATCCACGCGGGCAACCGCGTCGGCGGCAACGCCCTGCCGGACATCATCATCTTCGGGCGCATCGCCGGCGCGTCGGCGGCCAAGGGCGAGTAAGGCAGGGGGCATCGCCGGGGATTGCGTCCCCGGACCCAGGGGTTCCTCGTCAAACCAACGTCCCGCGCCAGTACGGGCGCAAACGGGAAAGCAGGGGGTGACATCCCCTGCTTTTTCCGTTCCGCTGTTTTTCCATTTCGCTGTTCCGCCGGTTTTCGCGTTTGGGATACACCTGCGCCCGGGGCGTTGACACCCGGCCCGCCCGCTTTCTATACTGGCAACAAAGAGAACAAATGTTCTTATTTTGGAGGGACGGACATGGCGGTGGAACTGCGGCGGCTGCGCACCCTGATGAACCTCGCCGGCGTCAGCCGGAAGGAGGCGGCCGGGGCGCTGTACCTGAGCCACAGCGCGCTGAACCGCAAGTTGCGCGGCGAAATCAGCCTGACGATGGAGGAAATCAGGGGCATCGAGGCACTGTGCGCCAAAAAGGGCGGGAAAACCGCGTGAACGCCCGGGAATTGCTGGAAAGCTACGGCGAGCAGCTCCGCGCGCTGGATGCCCTGGAGCGGGAGCTGGCCGTCTGCCGCCGCCGCGCGAAAGAGGACGGCCCCGGGCGGGAGCGCAACGCCTCCCGCGCGCAGTCGCTCTCGCGGGAGGCCGCGGCGCTGCGGCGCCGTCTGATAGCCAAACGCCGCGAGACGGAGGCCTGGCTTTGCCGGTTGCCGGGGGATACGGAGCGCAAGGTGCTGGCGCTGCGCTACCTGGAGTTGCTGTCCTATGATGAAATCAGCGAAATCTGCTGCTTTTCCCCGCGGCACGTCTTCCGCATCCACCGCCGGGCTGTCCTGCGCCTGCAATCGGCGATGGAGGGGGAGTCGCTGGGGCTTGTGCCGTAATTTCCCCACAGGGGATCTCCACAAACGGGGGAAAAGGGTCAGGGCGCGCTGCCCACCAGGTCGGAGCGCCCGATGCCTACGACGTCCTGCTGGTTGCGGGTCTTGTGGAAGCCGTTGTAGATGCCCGGGTCCATGACGTTTTTGCCCATGAACACCATCGCGGCGGTCTGGCCGCCGTCTAAGGTAAAGGCGTCCGTGCACCCCTGCTCCAGCAGACGCTGCGCCACGAAGGCCAGCCCGGCGCCGGCGCTGCGCTTGTTGCGCCCTTCCACCATGATGCCCACGAAGTGCCCGGGCGAGACGACGCCCAGGGCGCTGCGCGGCTCCAGGTGGGTGAAGCTCTTCTGCAGCCGTTCGTCCAGCACGCGGCCGGAAAACAGGATGGGGCCGAAGGCCAGAACGTCCGTCGCCCCGCGCGCCAGGTATTCCCCGGCGCTCATCTGCCCGGGCGTGCGCATCTCCACGTGCCCGTCGGGGAACAGCGCCAGCTCGTCCAGCGGCGGAATCTTGGCGACCGGGTGCGTGTAGGTGAACTCGTGCAGCACGCGGCCGGCCCGGATGATCAGCCCGGTGCGCTCCTTCTTTTGCAGCCGCCAGGAGAACAGGTCCCCGTTTTGCGCGTACACCACGCGGTTTTCCATCGCGATGGCCTCGGGCTTGGCCCGGGCCGCCGGCTTGTCCGGCTTCGCGGAGACGGCGCGGAAGGCCTCCTCCCCCCGGAAATGGATGTGGGAGATGAACCACACCACGTTTTTCCCGCGCACCTTCGCGCTGTACCGGGCGATGTCCACCTTCAGGGTCGGGGACAGGTAGGCCCACCGCCCCGCCTTCTCGTCCGCGTGGACGAACTCCGCTCGCGCGCCGCCGGGGGCCAGGAAGCCCTCCGCGTCCGTTTCCGGCCAGCCGTCAAAGGGCGGCGGCCCCTGGGAGGGCAGCGGGGACGGGGAGGGCGCGGGGGTCGGCGCGGGGGTCGGCGCGGGCGTGGAAGTTACGGCGGGCGCCGGGGAAGCCCCCGGGTCTTCCACCTGGAAAACCGGCGCACCGGCGGACGCGAAAACGGGGAACAGCATGAGCAGACACGCGAGCGCCGCCGCGCGCCGCGCCCTGCCTTCCCGAATACTTCGGCGTGCCGCCATCCCTTTTCCTTCCCGATAGACGATCTGCCCCATCTTAACGGACGCGGGCTTCGCCTGCAAGCGGCTTCCCGCTGGATTGACAGGCGCCCCCGCGTTTTTTACAATCGCCCCGGAGGGCGGACATGCGTTTTGAAAGCACCCGGGGGGAAAGCCCCAAGGTTTCAGCGCCGGAGGCGCTGCTGGCGGGCGCCGCGCCGGACGGCGGGCTGTACCTGCAGGACGCCTTGCCGCGCCTTGGCCACCTGATGGACGCAGGGCTGGACTACGCCGGCCTGGCGGCGGCGGTCTTCACGGCGCTGCTGCCCGGCTTTCCGGAGGAAGAGCTGCATCAGGCCGCAAAGGCGGCCTATCCCGGCGCCTTTGACACGAAGGAGGTCGCCCCCCTCACCCCCCTGGGGGAGGATTTCCTGCTGGAGCTCTACCATGGCCCCACCGCCGCCTTCAAGGACCTGGCCCTGCAGGCCCTGCCGCGGCTGATGTCCCTGGCGCGGGACCGCCTCGCGCCCGGCGCGCGGGTGCTGGTCCTGGCCGCCACCAGCGGGGACACCGGATCCGCCGCCATGCGGGGCTTCCGGAACCTGCCCGGCTTCCGCGTGCTGGCCTACTACCCGGGCCAGGGCATCAGTGCCGTGCAGGAAAGGCAGATGACCGCCATGGAGGGGGACAACTTGGAGGCCGTCGCCGTTTCCGGCGATTTCGACGACGCCCAGGCCGGCGTCAAGGCGGCCTTTTCCAGGGCGCGGGGCGCGCTGCCCCCGGGTCTCCTGCTCACCAGCGCCAACTCCATCAATATCGGCCGGCTCGTGCCCCAGATCGTCTACTACATCCACGCCCTGCGGGCGCTGCGCCGCCGGGGCGCGCTGCCCCCGGGCGCCCGGGCGGATTTCGTCGTTCCTACCGGCAACTTCGGCGATATCCTGGCGGGCTATCTGGCAAAGGCCATGGGGCTGCCCGTGGGCCAGCTGGTCTGCGCCTCCAACCGCAACCGCGTGCTGACGGATTTCCTGGAGACCGGCGTGTACGACCGGCGGCGGCCGCTGCTGCCCTCCCTCTCCCCCTCCATGGACATCCTGGTATCCGGCAACCTGGAGCGCCTGCTCTACCTAGCTTCCGGCCGGGACGCCGCCCGCGTGCGCGGCTGGATGGAAGACCTCAACACCAGGGGAACCTACCAGGTGACGCCGGAGGTGCTGGCAGATATCCGGCGGGACTTTACCGGCGGCAGCGCGGACGACGCGCAGACGCGCGCGGCCATCGACCGGGCCTTCGGGGAGCACCGGGTGCTGCTGGACCCGCACGCCGCGGCGGGCTTCGCCGTGATGCGGCGGGCGGCGCGCCAGGCCGGCCGCCCCCGGGTGCTGCTGGCCACGGCCTCGCCGTTCAAGTTCCCCCGCGCCGTCATGACCGCGCTGGGCCGCCCCGACCCCGGGGACGGCGCCTGGCCGGAGGCGCTGGCGGAGGCCGCCGGGCTGTCTGTGCCCCCTTCGCTCGCGGGGCTGAAGGACCGGCCGCGCCTGCACCAGGGCCGGGTGAACAGGGAAGCCGTCCAAGACGACGCGCTTTCAAGGGCGCTGGCATGATAACCGTCCGCGTGCCGGCCACGACGGCCAACCTGGGGCCGGGCTTCGACTGCCTGGGCCTGGCGCTGTCGCTGTACGCGCGTTTTTCCTTCGCGGAAACGGAGGCCGGGCTGGATATCTCCGGCTGCCTGCCGGAGTTCCGGGGGGAGGACAACCTCGCCGTCCGCGCCTGCCGCATGGCGCAGCGGGAACTGGGGCTGAAGCCCGCCGGGCTGCGCCTGGCGATTGATTCCGGGATTCCGCCCGCGCGCGGCCTGGGCAGTAGCGCCGCCTGCGCTGCCGCCGGCGTGCTCGCCGCTGCCCGGCTTGGGGGGGTATCGCTTTCGGAGGAGGACGCCTTCCAGCTGGTGTCCCGGCTGGAGGGGCACCCGGACAACGCCGCCCCGGCCGTGTTCGGCGGGCTGCAGGTGTCCGTCCTGGAGGAGGGGAAGGCCCTCTCCCTGCCCGCCGCCGTCCACCCCTCCCTGCGCTTCCTGGCCCTGGTGCCGGACTTTCCCCTGCCCACGAAGCAGGCGCGCGCCGCCCTGCCGGCGGCGGTCAGCCGCGAAGACGCGGTATACAACCTGTCCAGGGCCGCCCTGTTGTTAAGGGCGCTGGAGACGGGCGACCCGGAGGCCCTGCGCGCCGCCCTGAAGGACCGGCTGCACCAGCCCTGGCGCTTCCCGCTGGTGCCCGGCGCGGAGGCGCTGGCCGCCCGGGTCACGGCCCTGGGCGCGGACGGCTGCTTCCTCTCCGGCGCCGGGCCGACCCTGATGTGCGTGTACCGGGCGCCCGGCTTTTCGCGAAAGACGGAAGAATTGCTAAGCAGAGAGTTTCCCCGCTTTTCCGCGGTGGAGCTGGCCCCATGCGCCGAAGGGGCCGTCATCGAAAGGAGCCAGGAAATATGAGCCTGCAATCACAAGTCGCGCTGGGTATCCTCGTCCCCTTCATCGGCACCACGCTGGGCGCCTCCATGGTCGTCTTCCTCAAGGGCGGCATGAAGGACTGGGTGCGCAAGGTGCTCATGGGCTTCGCCTCCGGCGTCATGATCGCGGCCTCGGTCTGGTCGCTGCTACTGCCGGCGATCGACAAGGCGGAGGAACTGGGCAACGTCCCCTGGCTGCCCGCCGCCCTGGGTTTCCTGGCCGGCATGGGCTTCCTGCTGCTGCTGGACACGCTGATTCCGCACATCCACCAGGATTCCGGCGAGCCGGAGGGCCTGCCCTCCCACGCCCGCAGGAACACCATGCTGCTGCTGGCCGTCACCCTGCACAACATCCCGGAGGGCATGGCGGTGGGCGTGGTCTTCGCCGCCCTGCTGGCGGGCAATTCCTCCATCACCTTCGCCGGCGCCATGGCGCTGTCCCTGGGCATCGCCATCCAGAACTTCCCGGAGGGCGCCATCGTGTCCATGCCCCTGAAAACCGGAATGACCGGCAGATGGAAGGCCTTCGCCCTGGGCACGCTCTCCGGCGCCGTGGAGCCCCTGGCCGCCTTCTTCACCGTGCTTTTGACCGCCTGGGTGGTCCCCATCCTGCCCTTCCTGCTGGCCTTCGCCGCCGGCGCCATGATTTACGTGGTGGTGGAGGAGCTCATCCCCGAACTGCAGGTGGGCGCGCACTCCAACGTCGGCGTCATCGGCGTGGCGCTGGGGTTCACGGTGATGATGGTGCTGGACGTGGCGCTGGGGTAATCCGCCAGGCTGCCGTCTGACACAGCCAGCGCCCGAAAGGCGCCGAAACCCATGGAATACGGGGCGGGGAGGGAAACCCGCGCACCTGCGCGGGAGAAAACACCGGGCGGCCCTTTCGTACCCTTTCTGTTTTTCCCCTCCGGGCGGCTTGTCCGCCCTTTTCTTTGCCGTATACTGGCCTTGTTTTGCCAAGGAGGGGAAGGAATTGCCGAATTTTTCCGTGAAAGACTCCGTTTTCGAGGCGGCGGCCGAACGTTTCGGCACACCGCTGTACCTGTACGACGAGCGCGGCATCCGCGCCGCCGCCCGCGCGCTAAACGC
>JAPXQZ010000125.1:0-5610 GCA_033813835.1 Clostridia bacterium
GACTCCTCCTTCCCCACCGGCCTGCTGGCCGCCGGGCTCATCGCCCTGCTGGGCGGCGGCGGGTACTATGCCTACCACCTGTACAACCAGAACCAGAAGCGCGCAGCCCAGCGCGCAGCCCAGCGGCGGGCCCAGCAGGCCCAGCAGGCTGGACGCCCGCAGGCACGACCCGCCCAGCAGCAGCCGGTCTCCCCCTACGCGCCGCCGCGCCCGGGCATGCAGGGCACGCCGTACCGGCCCGGCACCCCGCCGCAGCCCGGCCAGCCGGGGCAATCGTCCCAGGGCACGGTGCCCTACCGCCCCGGAACCCCGCCGCAGCCCGGACAGCCGCCGCAGGGCACGGTTTCCTATCGGCCCTCCTCCTCCCCCCCGCCGCAGCCCGGACAGCCCCCGCAGGGAACGGCGTCCTACCGGCCGTCCACCTTCCCCCCGCAAGGCCAGCCCCCGCAGCCGCCCGCCCAGGGCACGGCGTCCTACCGCCCGGCGGAACCGGGACAGACCGGAAACGGCGCGGAAAGCGGCGCCCAGAACCCCCCGAACCCTGATTCCCGCAACCGGCGCAGCGGCCGCCATGGCAGCGCCTAACCAGCGGATACCGCGATGCGGGGAGCCGGATTTTCGCCGGCTCCCCCGCTTGCTTTGGCCGCCGCTTCGGGCTTCCGGCGGAAAAAACGCGCGCGGCGCGGCTGATCCTGCAAGAAAAGGAGGCGGCGGTTCGTTATGATGTCGGAGAGCGCTTCCTCCCGGGAAACGGCAGCCGGAAATGGCCATGAGCAGGCCGCCCTGCTGTACGAGCGCTACGCCACGGACGTGCTGCGCGTCAGTTACTTTTACCTGGGCAACCGCGAGCAGGCGGAGGACGTGACGCAGGACGTGTTCGTCCGGCTGATGGAGAACAAGCCCGTCCTTGTCCCCGGCAGCGAAAAGGCCTGGCTGCTCAAGGTGGCCCTGAACCGCTGCCGGGACCTGTGGCGCTCCTCCTGGCACAAGCGGGTGCTGCTGGGCAGCAAGAAGCTGGACCTGATCCCCGATTCGGACCGGATTGAGGAGCGGCTGGAAAAGGAGGCGCTGATGCAGGCGGTCAACGCCCTGCCGCCGCCTGAGCGCGAGGTGTTCCTGCTGTTTTACTACCAGGGGTATTCCACGGAGGAGACCGCGAAAATCCTGGACATGCCGGAGGGCACCATCTCCAGCCGCCTGTCCCGGGGGCGGCAGAAACTCAGGCAATTATTGGACGGAGGCGAGGAACCATGATCAAGCTGGAGCGGCTGGACGAGGTCGCCCGGGAAATGCTGGGCGGCCTGAGCGCCGGACCCGGCCTGCTCAAGCAGGCGATGGCCCGGGCGGACGGGCAGCCCTCCGCCCCCCCCGCGCGGACGCCCCTGCACCGCGCGCTGGCCTTCGCGCTGTCCGCGCTGCTGGTGGCCGGCCTGTCCGCCCTCGCGCTGCCGGCCCTTCGGAAAAACGAGGTCCCCACCCTGCCCACCCTGCAGGCGGGCAAGCCGGACGAAGGCATCCGCGAGACCGCGCGGGACCTGCCCCGCGGCAGCATCGTGCTGTCCCCCGGCGGACCGCAGCCGTCCGGCGGCGTCTGGGCGCCCGCCCAGGGCGCCAACTTCCCGCTCATCCGGACGGACGGCCGCTTTTACCGGATGCTGACCAGCCCGCAGGATGCCGCCGCCCTCGCCGGGACAGCCCTCGGCAGCGTTGAGACCTTTACCGGGGAACCTTCCCTGGACGCGGGGCGCGTCACCCTCAGCAACGCCGCCAAACAGGGCGCAAGGGTCAACGCCGTGCCGGGGCTGGGCACCGCCGCCGTCACGGCGGAGGTGGATGGGACCGTCCGCCTCTTCCAGCGGGTATCCTACGCCGGCAGCGCGCTGCTGCCGGGCGAAACCCTGAGGGACACGCTGCCCGAGGGCGCGGTCGCCCTGCAGCTCTCCGGCGCGGGCACCGTCACCGACCCCGCCGCCGTCAGCCGGCTGATGGGCCTGCTGTATGAAAAGGCCGTTTACCAGGGCAGCCATTCCCTGACCGGCGGCCAGGCGCTGCTCATCCAGTACCCCGACGGCGCCGTGCTGCAGATGGCCGTCAAGGGCGACAGCCTCAGCGCCTGCGGTACCTGGTCCTGCCCGGAGTTCTTTTCCGCCTTCCCCGAAGCCGCGGAGTAGGCCGCCGTCCCGGCCCCGGAAACGCCCTCCAGCCCGCTTTGGCGGGCTGGAGCTTTATTGCGCTGGTATCCAGACCAGGCCATTTTGAAATGTAAGGAAAATGTGAGAACTCACCCCCGGCGGTTTCGCGGGGCATAACCGGATATCTTCCGCATGCAGGCCAAACCCCTGCAGAAAAGGAGAACCGGATGAAGAAACTGTTTGGCGCCCTGCTGGCGCTGACCCTTCTCACAGGCGTGCTGCCCGCCCTGGGCGCGCAGACCCAGGCCGGTCCTCCCGCACCTGCGGCGCACACGGTCATCGAGCCGCTGCGGCTGACGGTCGCGCCCGGCAAAGCCATCGAGCTGATCGCGACGACCACCCTGACCGGCCCTACGCCCAACCAGCCCCTCGTCATCGTGTCCGAAACCTGGGAGGGCGTGGACGAGACCGTGCCCGCGGCGGAAACTGAAGTCACGCTGGAAGACGGTGCCACGGCGCGCGCCTTCGTGGCCACCGCCGGCGACGTGCGGCAGGGAAAACCAGGGGGAGCCGGGCCATTCGCCCGGCTCCCCGCTTTCCGTCATGACGTCTCAGACTTTCTCGAAAAACGCCTCGCCGTCCTCCCGGCGCAGGATTTGTGACGCGTCAAAGTGCAGGGGGCTGGGCTTGGTCTGCATATAGCGCAGGATTTCGTCCATGCGCACCGACTCCTGGAAGGTCATCATCGTGAAGGACACGCCGTGCTTGCGCGCGCGGCCGGTGCGGCCGATGCGGTGCAGGTAATACTCGTTCTCGTTGGGCAGGTCGTAGTTGATGACCGCCTCCACGTCGTCCACGTCGATGCCCCGGGCGGCCACGTCGGTGGACACCAGGACGGGGAACTTGCCGCGCTTGAAGTCGTTCATGATGCGGGTGCGCTGGGACTGGCGCACGTCCCCGTGCAGGGCTTCCGCCTGGTAGCCCTGCTTCTGCAGCTTGTCGCAGACCCTTTGGGTCATGAACTTGGTGTTGACGAACACCATCACCCGGTCAAACTCGTCCGCGTCCAGCAGGTACTGCAGCGCCGCCAGCTTGTCCTCCCGCGGGACGGCGATGGTGTACTGGGTGATCCGCGGGCGGTTTTCCCTTGTCGCCTCCACGGTGATTTCGACCGGCTCGTTCTGGTACTTCCAGGATATCGTCATCACGTCGCGGTTGGTCGTGGCGGAAAACATGACCAGCTGCCGCCCCGGCGGCACGGACTCGATGATTTTGGTGACGTCCTTGACAAAGCCCATCTTGAGCATCTCGTCCGCCTCGTCGATGACCATGGTGTGCACCTGATCCAGGCGCACGTGCCCGCGGTTCTGCATGTCCAGCAGGCGCCCCGGCGTCGCCACCACGATCTGCGGGCGCCGCTTGAGCTGGGCGATCTGCCGCGCCATGGGCTGGCCGCCGTAGAGCGCCGCGATGCGCACCTGGGGGATGAAGCGGGCCAGGTCGGTCAGCTCCTGGACGATCTGCATCGCCAGCTCGCGCGTGGGCGCGATGACCAGTTCCTGCACCCGGGTTTCCGTCAGGCTGATGTACTCCAGCATCGGGATGCCGAAGGCGATGGTCTTGCCGGTGCCGGTCGGCGCGATGCCGATGATGTCGCGCCCCGCCATCATCGGCGGGATGGTCTCCACCTGGATCTGGGTGGGGGTGGTGATGCCCATGGCCTCCAGCGCGCGGAGGACTTCTTTGGAGGCCTCCAGCGACGCGAAATCGGTTTTCAGGGTCAAAATCTCAGGCTCCTTCTCTGCATCCGCCGGCTTGCTCGCGGAAAACGCTCATACGCGGACATTATAGGAAAGGCGCCGCGGGTTTGTCAAATCTGGTTGCCATCCCTTCGGTCCGCCCGCGCCCTTGCGGGGCGGGGTCTGCTCCTGTACAATGCGGTCTGCGGACCGGAACGGGCGAGTTGCGCCCAAAAAGGAGGACGGAATGAAGGCACTGCTCATCGGCGGCACCGGCAACATCAGCCTGTCCGTCACCCGGAAACTGCTGGCGGAGGGCTGGCAGGTGACCCTGATGAACCGGGGCAGCCGCAACGACCTGGCGCCGGGCGCGGAAACCCTGGTGTGCGACGTCAGGGATGAAGCCGCGATGCGGGAAGCCCTCCGGGGGCGGACCTTCGACGCCGTCGCCCAGTTCATCGCCTACCAGCCCGCGGAAGTCGCCCGGGACATCCGGCTGTTTGCAGGCAGGACGCGGCAGTACCTCTTCGTGTCCACCGCCTCCGCCTACCAAAAGCCGCCCCGCGGCGCGCTGATCACCGAGTCCACCCCGCTGTCCAACCCCTACTGGCAATACTCCCGCGACAAAATCGCCTGCGAGCGGCTGCTGGAGGAGGCACGGGACCAGGCGGTCTTCCCGATGACCATCGTGCGGCCCAGCCACACCTACGGCCTGGGCGCGCTGCCCCTGGCCGTCAAGGGCAGGGGGGGTGTCTGGCAGGTGGTGGAACGCATCCTGGGCCGCAAGCCCGTCCTCATCCCCGGGGACGGCACCAGCCTGTGGACGGTCACCTGGTCGGAGGACTTCGCGGAAGGCTTCTCCGGCCTGATGGGCAACGACCACGCGATCGGCGAGGCAGTGCACATCACTTCCGACGAGGCGCTGACCTGGAACCAGATTTACCGCATCCTCTCCGAGGCGCTGGAGCGGCCCTTCCTGCCCTGCCACGTGCCCAGCGACCTGCTCTCCGGCGCCCGGGACTATGACTATACCGGCGGGCTGCTGGGCGACAAGGCCCACTGCGCGGTGTTCGACAACGCCAAGCTCCGGCGCCTGGTGCCGGGGTTTACCGCCCGCACCCGCTTTGACCAGGGAGCCCGGCGCTCCCTCGCCCACCTGATGGCGCACCCGGAACTGCAGGGGAAGGACCCGGCGTTTGACGCCTTCTGCGACGGGGTCGTCCGCGCAATGCGGAAGGCGGAGGAGGACATCGCCGCGCTGTAAGGAGCGTCCGGCGCCGCCACCACCCGCCGGCACGCAGGGAAAAAGCGCTCCAGCGCGTTGTATCGTCAGGAAACACACCGTTTGTTTCCCTGCCGTTTAAGAGGTGCGTTTCCGTCCGGCGAAGCGGCGGTCGCCGGAAGGAAGGCCCCGGACGGACGGAAGCGGCAGAAGACTCAGGCTGCGGGAACCGCTGAAAAACGCCTGAAACCAAACCGGATAATGAAAAGGGAGCCACATGAAAAGAACGGTAACTCGGTTTCTCCCCCTCTTCCTGCTGGCCGCGATGCTCTCGGCCATTCCCGGCCTGCCCGCGCAGGCGGCCGGCGTGTCCATCGGCGAATTCGGGGTATCACTGAGCCTGCCGGACTCGCTGGACGTGTTTACACGCACCATGCGGCCGGACGATCCTGTGCTTTCGCTCTACGGCATGACCGCGGAGCAGGCTAAGGCGCAACTGGCCGGGGAGGGCCTGTAC
>JAPXQZ010000126.1:0-5555 GCA_033813835.1 Clostridia bacterium
GCGGCCGGCTGCGCTGATTTTGGCCGCCATATCGTCAAACAGGCTGCGGACCTCGTGAAACTCCGGATGGTGCGCGCCGTGCACCCGCTCCACCACCGGGACGTACTGCTTCAGGGTTTTCAGGTGGGCTTTCCTGGCCTCGTTGAAGGGATTCTGCCGCGTCATTCAGAGCACCTTCTTTCCTCTTGGTGTCTTGATTGTACACGGCCGGGGAGAAAAGACCTTGACCTGGGTCAAGAACGCAAAAGTTTCTCCGGCAGGCGCTGCGGCGGGGCGGCGCCGCCAGAGCCGCAGGCGCGCAGGTGTTCCACTGCGGGCTGGGGCAGCCCAAGCCGAACTTCGGCCACTGGGTTGTCCGCAAGGAGAAGGGCGTGCTAGAGTGCCGGGAAAGTTCCCTGCGCCTGAAACCGGGGGCGCCACGGAGGGCGACCAGCCGGGGGACCACGGGTTTTCCCCGCCGGACGTCGTGTTCTGCGGCGGGTGCTGTCCCCTCCGGGTCAAAACGATGGGCGTGGTCGGGGCGGTCACGTTGTCCGGTCTGACGGACCTGGAAGACCATCAGTTCTCGGCGGACACGCTGGCGAAGTACCTGGACGTGAAGGCGCCGACGGTTCCCGGTAATAAAGGGACCGACCTTCGGCCGATAGCGCGGTACTCCGGGACGGCCGCGGTTTGCTGTTCGTTGACCGGAACGGGCACGCCGGTAGACGGAAAATTCTGACTTGGGGCTGGATGCCGAATACCATGAGACGAATAAAAGCCTTGATGCAGACCGATGATGCAACCGCTCTGATGTATTAGTTTTGTATTTCCGATAGGCGAAACCCGTGACTGTTACATGAGGGCCCGTGCTGCGTTTGTCGTCAAATCCGAAACAGGAGTGCCGCGCGGCATGAGTATCTCCGCGCGACCCGCGACCCCCTCATCAGCGAAGGCCTGGTGCTCATCAGCGATTCCTACGGGCAAAGACTGTATGAGCAGGCGATTGGAGAGGAAGTAAAGGCGACCTTGCATTCCCTTGAAGGCCGGAACGCCAGCAAGCTGATTGAGCAGTGCGAAAAGCTGCCAGCGGATTGCCTCGTCATTGGTTATCAGGGACAGGGGATGAACGACGGAAAAACGATGGGGAGCGTCCGAAGAAGGGCGCTTTTTCACGCGGAAAAATCCGCGATCCTCATTTTGAAAAAGCCCTGGCCTGAAATCAAATCGATTGCTGTCGGAATTGACGGATCCCTTGGCTCGTATTCCGCTTTGGACACCGCAATCAAACTCTCCAAACGGTTCGGATGGCCGCTGCACCTGGCGGCTGTCTGCGACCCCTTCTTCCACAGCCACGTTTTTCACCGCATTTCAGGCAGCCTGTCGGAAGTCGCAAAGGCAAGGTTTGATATCGAAGCGCAGAAAAAACTGCACGACGAGATTATCGGCAGCGGGCTGGAGCGCGTTTACCAGACCGGGCTGGAACTGGGTAAACGGATGTGTGATGAGAGCGAGGCAAAGTGCGACACGGCGCTGATGTCCGGCAGGGTCGCGCAGGCAATCGCCACACAGACTCCATCGGACCATCTGCTGGTTCTCGGCCGCGTCGGTCTGCATGACGACGGCGCGTTCAGCCTGGGTTCCAACGCCGGGCTGCTCGCGGAATTTCATCTGGGCAACGTTCCTATCGCTCCTATCGTTCCTATCGTTCCTATCGTTCCTATCGTTCCTATCGTTCCTATCGTTCCTATCGTTCCTATCGTTCCTATCGTTCCTATCGTTCCTATCGTTCCCACGGATCCGAGCCTGGCGCTGCCCGATGAAAAACAGTCCGAATTGACCTGGGAAAACGACGCAGAAGCAGTGATGAAAATGATTCCCGGCTTTGTTCGGGAACGCGTCAGGAAAAGCGCCGAGATTGCAGCCAGGAACCAGGGCATCCGCTCCATCAACGCAGCTTTCATCCACACCAGGCGAAAGGGAAAAGACGGCAGGCGCTGACCTGGTCGCAAGGCCGAAAAGCCGGACACGCCATCTTTTCGCTGGTTATTGTTTAATGATTCTTTTTATGTATTCCTTGTAACTATGCAAATACCCCGCGGCCTGCCGTTCGCTGGGCGCCTCGGCGCACAGGCGCAGCAGGGGCTCGGTGCCGGAGAAGCGGCACACGGCGAAACTGCCGTCGGTGAAGTAGACCTTGGAGCCGTCCAGGTAGGACACGCGGTCAACGGCGTGGCTGAAGGCGGGCAGGCTGCGGTTGTCCATCAGGTCGCGGCGGATGATTTCCTTCTGCTCCTCGGTGAACTGCAAACTTTCCTCAAGCATCGCGTGGGCACCCAGCTTCCTGTACAGGCCGTCCAGAATCTGGGAGGGGCTCTGGTTGAGCGCGCAGACGGCCTCCACGAACAGGGCGGCGGCGTAGATGGAGTCCTTGCCGGGAATGTGGCCGCGCACCGTCAGGCCGCCGGAGGATTCGCCGCCCAGGACGGCGTCGGTCTCCTCGATTTTCCGGGACACGTGCTTGAAGCCCACGGGCACCTCGTAGCAGGCTTCGCCGAAGGAGGCGGCCAGCTTGTCCAGCATGTGGGTGGTGGACATGTTGCGCACCACCGGACCCTTCCAGCCCTTGTGCTCGTGCAGGTAATAGTACAGGAGCACCAGGATTTCGTTGGCGGTGATGTAGCGGCCGTCGCGGTCGATGATGCCCAGGCGGTCGCCGTCCCCGTCAAAGGCGATGCCCAGGTCGTAGCCCCGGGTCGCGACTTTCTGCCGGAGTTCCGCCAGGCTCATCTCCCCGGGCGCGGGCATATTGCCGCCGAAGTAGGCGTCCCGCTCGAAGTGGATATGGTCCACCGTGCAGCGGGCGGTGTACAGCAACACCATCAGCGGGTAGGCGCCCGAGCCGTGCATGGGGTCAAACAGCACCCGCAGCCCGCGCTCGCGGATGAGGTCCATGCGGATCTTGCCGGCGATGTCGTCGATGTATTCGTTGAAGGGGTTCTTGAGATAAACGACGCGCCCCTGCGCCTCCGCCTGCGCAAAGGGCAGGCAGCACGGCGCCCTGCCCTCCCGTTCCGCCCGCTCCATCAGCGCCTCCAGGCGCTGCGTGACCTCTTCCGGCGCGTCGCGCCCGCCCTTGACAATGAACTTGATGCCGTTGTAGTTGGCGGGGTTGTGGCTGGCGGTGACCTGTGCGCCGAAGTCCAGGCCGTGGACCTTAACCGTGTGCATGACCAGCGGGGTGGGCGCGGTGCGTTTCATGAACCAGACCGTGAGCCCGTTCCCGCAGAGGACCTCCGCGAACCAGCGCGCGGCGTCGTAGGACAAAAACCGCCGGTCGAAGCCCAGCATGACGGGAAGGCCGTCCATTTTTTCTTCCGCCATCAGGTCCGCCAGCGCCTGGGCGACCTTGCGGATGTTTTCGTCGACGAAGTCCTGGCCGATGATGCCCCGCCAGCCGCCGGTGCCGAATTTGACCATGTGAAACCTTCCTTCTCCTGTGGGCAGGATGCGGCCTTCAGTCCGCGGGCGGCGCGGGACGCGGTTCCGTGGCGCCCCGCCGTCTTTGGGCCAGGGTCTCGTTGAGAAGCGCCCCCAGGACCATCAGCCCGCCGCCCAGCAGCTGCAGGGAGCCGACGGGTTCGCCCAGCAGCAGGACGGAGAGCAGAACGGCCACCAGGGGATCCAGGTAGCTGAAAATGGCGACCTGCTGCCCCTTTAAGTGGGGCAGGGCGATGAAGTACAGGCAATAGCAGACGCCGGTGTGAAAAAGCCCCAGGACCAGCAGGGACAGGGCCGCGCCGGCGTCCAGGCGGGCAGCCTCGAAACCCCGGCCGAAGGCCAGGTAGGGCAGCAGCGCCAGCGCCGCGGCGCAGAACTGGACGAAGGTGCGCGCCACCCCGTCCGCATCCCCCGCGGTGCGGTTCATCATGACGACCGCCGCGTAGAGGACGGCTGAACCCAAGGCCAGCAGGATGCCCCGCAGGTCCCCCCGGCTGCCGCCGGAAACCCCCAGCATCAGGACAAGACCCAGGGTGGACAGGGCGAAACACAGCGCCTGCCCCCGGGTGACGCGCTCGCGCAGCAGCCAGGCGCTGGCCAGGAGGATCAGGGTGGGCGCCAGGTAGTACGCCAGGGTCGCCAGCGCGATGCTGGTATGGCGGATGGCCTCGAACAGCAAGATCCAGTTGGCCGCCATCACAAAGCCCGAGAGCAGGAAGCGCCACAGCCAGGGCTTCAGCGTAAGGAGGGCCCGGAACCTGCCGGTCGCGCCCATGAACAGGCCAATTGCGACGAGGGCGATGACGGCGCGCCAGAAGGACACCTCGGCGGGCGGCAGGCCGACGCGGCGGACGAACAGGCTGACGGTGCCGAAGGCCATCATCGTCAGGATGAACATCAGCCGGTGTTTCCCACTGTCCGCCATGCCCGTCCTCCCGCGCGTTCTTTTCATCATCCGGTTCGCGGGAAGCGGCGGGCATCGCCCCGCCGCCCGCGCCCGGAGGGCGGCGGGGCTATTGCGCCTCGCCCTGGCCGTAATAGGCGTTTTCGCCGTGCTTGCGGAAGAAGTGCCTGTCGCGGATTTCATCGGCGGCCGGCTGCACCTGGGGGTTGACCAACCGTGTGAGCCGCGCGATGCGCGCGACCTCTTCCAGCACCCCGGCGTGGAAGACCGCCTCCATGACGTCCCGGCCCCAGGCGAAGGAGCCGTGGGACAGGCACAGCATCGCCGGGACGTGGGCGGGGTCAAGCCCGCGCTGCCTGAGCGTCTCAATCATGACCAGGCCGGTATTGCGCTCGTAGTCCCCGGCGATTTCCTCGGCCGTCAGCGCGCGGGCGCAGGGCACGGGGCCAAAGAAATAGTCGGCGTGGGTGGTGCCGTACAAAGGGATGTCCAGCCCCGCCTGCGCCCAGGCGGTTGCCTCCGGCGAATGGGTATGCACGATGCCGCCGATGTCCGGGAACTCCCGGTAGAGCGCCAGGTGGGTGGGGGCATCCGAGGAGGGGCGCCACCTGCCCTTTACCACCTTGCCGTCCAGATCGCACACCACCATGTCCTCCGCCTGCATCCCCTCGTAAGGGACGCCGCTGGGCTTGATGACGACCAGGCCGCTCTCCGCGTCCCGGGCGCTGGCGTTGCCCCAGGTGTACTTGACCAGGCCCTGCCGGGGCAGCGCCAGGTTGGCCTGAAGCACCGTCTCCCTCAGTTTCTTAAGCATCGCCTTCCTCCGCCTTTCCCTTGTCCAGGCAGTCCACCGCCGCACGCTGGACCGGAAGCCCGGCCCTGAAGCGCTTTACGTAGGCCAAGAAGCCCTCCACGTCGCGCGGGTCCGGGTCGAGCCGGGAACCGGACATGCGGTCAAACACCGCGCGCTGCAGGTAGCCCGAGAGGCTTTCACCCTGCGGCTTCCAGGCCATGTAGGCCGCCAGCAGGCCCGCCCCCCAGGCGCCTCCCTCTCCCGCGGTTTCCATGACAGACACCGGGGTGGACAGCGCGGCGGCGGTGAAACGCTGGCCGGCGGTGCCGCCCTTGTACAGCCCGCCGTGGCCCAGGATCCGGTCAATCTTGACCCTGT
>JAPXQZ010000127.1:0-5470 GCA_033813835.1 Clostridia bacterium
CGTACCGGGGCCGAAGACACGGTCAAACCCCATGGCTTTGAATCGTTTTTCCACCTCTTCGAACGGCTGCTTGCCCACTACGATGTTCCCACCGACGTACAGCAGGATACCCTTGAGCCCTGCCTCATCGCACTTTTCACGCAATCCCTGGCAGTCCAACTCTCCATGCCCGTACAAGGAAGAGACGACGATCGCATCCGCCGCGGACTCGATCGCCGCCTCGATAAACTCCTCCTGGGAAACCATTACGCCCAGGTTAACCACGCGGAACCCGGCGTCCCTGAAAGCGTAATTGAGGATCTGGTTTCCTACCGCGTGCACGTCCGCCCCAATGACGCCCAGGACCAAGGTTTTGCCCATATATCCGCCTCCAAACGCTTGTCTATCAAAGGATAGCCCTGAAGAATACCCTTGTCAACCGGGTTTCTTGTCGTTTCATACAATTATGCATATAATGAAGCGGCGGGCGCTGCCGGGATGTGAAAGGAGACTGCGATGAGGATAGGGCTGTTCACCGATACTTTCCTGCCTGTCGTGGACGGCGTCGGCCGGGTCGCGGTCGCCTACGCGGAGACGCTGCCGAAACTGGGCCATCAGGTCACCGTCGCAGCCCCCCTGCACGACACCGGCCACCGCGGAGGTTACGCCTTCGAGTTGGTGGACTATTCAGGTTTCAAGGTGCCCACGGCGCCCCAGTACAGGACGGGTACCCCTTCCATGGACGCGCATTACCGCAAGCGGATGGATATGATCCCGCTGGATATCGTCCATTCCCACAGTCCCTTCGCCTCCGGGCGCGAGGCGCTGCGGCTGTCCAGGCAGCGGGGTATCCCGCTGGTTTCCACTTTCCACTCCAAATACTACGACGATTTCCTCAAAATCACCAAAAGCGAAACCATCGCCAGGGCTGTCGTCGCCAATATCGTCCGGTTTTACAACAAATGCGACGAAGTGTGGGCGGTGTCCGCCACCAGCGGCCAGGTCCTTAAGGAGTACGGCTACCCCGGCGAACCGGTCGTCATGACCAACGGTACGGCGCTGCGGGAGACGAGCGGCAAGGCCATCCGGGAGGCGGAAGAACGCTTTGGCCTGGGAAACAGCCCGGTGATGTTGTTCGTCGGGCAAATCAACTGGAAAAAGAATATCCTGCGCATCCTGGAGGCCGCCGCGCTGCTGAAAGAGGAAGACCCCGGCTTCAAGCTAGTCCTGGCGGGCTTCGGGCAGGATGAGAAGGAAATCCGGAAAAAGGCGGAGTCGCTGCACCTGGGCAGCCAGCTCATCATGACGGGAATGATTACAGACACCGGCGTTCTGGACGCGCTGTACGCGCGGGCCAGGCTGTTCGTTTTCCCCTCCCTGTACGACACCTTCTCCCTGGTCATCCGGGAGGCCGCCGCGATGGGGACCCCCTCCGTCGTGGTCTGCGGAAGCTGCGCCGCTGAGAACATCCAAGACGGCTACAACGGGTTCCTCTGCGAGGACGACAGCCGGAGTGTCTATTACGCCATGAGCCGCGCGATGAAGGAACCGCTACTGATGAAGGAAGTCGGCGAAAACGCCCGGAAAAGCCTGCCCGTCTCCTGGGAGGAAGCCGTAGGGCGGGCTGCCGGGCGCTATGAGGAACTGGTCCGCAGCCTTCCCCCCAAAGCGGACGGGGAGGCCTGACCCGGGAATGGAACGGAACGAGTCTTTCGGTCTGGTCGTCATCGGGGCCGGGCACGCGGGATGCGAGGCGGCGCTGGCGGCGGCGCGGATGGGCATTACTACGCTGATGTTGACCCTGAACCTGGACGCCATCGCGCTGATGCCCTGCAACCCCTCCATTGGCGGGACGGGCAAGAGTCAATTGGTGCGCGAAGTGGACGCACTGGGCGGAGAAATGGCCCTGAATATCGACAAGGCCACGCTGCAGAGCCGCACCCTCAACACCGGCAAAGGCCCCGCCGTGCAGGCATTACGGGCGCAGGCGGACAAGCGCGTTTACCAGCAGGAAATGAAGCGCGTCCTGTTTTCTCAGGATAGGCTAACAATCCGCCAGGGGGAAGCCTCCGAAATCCTGACCGCGAACGGCGCGGTGTGCGGGGTAAAGACCATCACGGGTACCGTTATCCCCTGTGGGGCGGCGATTATCGCCGCGGGGGTCTATTTGAGCAGCCGGGTTATAATCGGCGAGGCGCAGTGGTCTGCCGGGCCCCAGGGGCTCCTGCCCGCCAGCCGTCTGTCCACCGCGCTTACGGACATGGGTTTCGCGCTGCGGCGGTTCAAAACGGGCACCCCGGCGCGCATCGACGGCCGTACGATCGATTTTGACAGGATGACGCCCCAACCCGGCGAAGAGCCGACGGAGGCCTTTTCCGTCATGAGCCTGTCCGCGCCCCGTAACCTGATGCAGTGCTACCTGACCTGGACCAACGGGGACACCCACCGCCTCATCCGGGAAAACCTGCACCGTTCCCCGATGTACTCCGGAGAAATCAAGGGCACCGGCGCGCGCTACTGCCCTTCCATCGAGGACAAGGTCTACCGCTTCCAGGGAAAAGACCGGCACCAGGTCTTCCTGGAACCGGAGGGGCGGGACGGCGTAGAGTGGTATGCCCAGGGGCTGTCGTCCAGCTTGCCGGAAGACGTGCAGCTGCCCCTGTACCGGACGGTGGAGGGGCTTCAGAACGCGCGCCTGACGCGACTGGCCTACGCGATTGAATACGACTGCATCGACCCGACGGAGCTATCCCCCGCGTTCGCCGCGCGGCGGATTCCCGGGCTGTGGCTCGCGGGGCAGGTGAACGGCACCTCGGGGTATGAAGAAGCTGCCGCGCAAGGCATCCTCGCGGGCATCAACGCCGCGCTGTACCTGACGGGGCGTCAGCCCCTGATCATCACCCGCAGTGAAGCCTATCTGGGTGTCATGGCGGACGACCTGAGCAATAAAGGCGTGGACGAGCCCTACCGGATGATGACGGGGCGCGCGGAGTACCGCCTGTCCATCCGACAGGACAACGCGGACCTGCGCCTGACGGAAAAAGCCTACCAATTGGGGCTGGCGGATGAGGACCGCTACCGGCGCATGCTCAGAAAGCGGCGGGAAACAGAACAAATCATGGAAGAAACAACAGAAAACGCCCAAAAAATCAGGCACGCAGACGCGGATTCCATTAACAGCCTTGCGGAACGCTATTCTCCCGACGCGGTTCGACAGGCTGAAATCCTTGGAAGGTACAGGGGTTACCTGGACAAGGAAGCCGCCCAGATCAAGGCGGCCAAAGCGATGGAGGACAAGCAGCTGCCAAAGAACGTGGACTATCAGTCCATTGCAGCGCTGCGCATCGAAGCCCGCCAGAAACTATCCCGGCAGCAGCCCCTCTCCCTGGGCCAGGCATCCCGGATTCCGGGCGTGACGCCCGCGGACGTCGCGGTGCTGACGGTCTGGCTGAAAAAACACCGGGCGGATGCCGGAAACGACCTTGCCGGCCTTTAATCGCCGGGCTGCTCGTTTTCTGCCAGCGCTGCCTGCAAAAAAATGGCGCATTCGATTCTCTTCCTGAACAATTCGCATCCCAGCCGAAAGACGCCCCTGATGCTGCCGGTCGCATGGCTGGCGTTGGCGGCACAGCCGCCCGCGCAGTACAGTTTCGCCCAGCAAGTTTCACATTCGGGGTGGGCGGCAAGCACGTTCCCCCTGAATTCCTCCTGCAGCCGCCGATTGGTCACGCCGTGCTCCAGGTCGCCGATCTTGAAGGCTTCCTCTCCCACAAACTGGTGGCAGGGGTAGAGGTCTCCGGAAGGCGTGACCGCCAGGTATTCCGTGCCGGAGCCGCAGCCGGCCAGGCGCTTGTGGATGCAGGGGCCGTGCTGCAGGTCTACGTTGTAGTGGTAGAAATCAAAGCCGCGGCCTTCGCGCTTTCGCTTGAGCATTTCAAAGGCCAGCCGCTCATACTGGTCGAAAAGCCGCGGCAAATCCTCCTCTTTCAGGGCGTACGGGCTGCCTTCCGGCGCGACGACGGGTTCCATGCTCAACTGTGTGAAGCCCAGGTCCGCCATATGCAGCACGTCCTGCAGGAAATCGAGGTTGTGCCGCGTGTAGGTCCCGCGCACATAGTAACCTTTATCACCCCTGGCTTTTGCCAGGCGCTGAAAGGAGGGCACCACCCTCTCATAGCTCCCCCTGCCCTGCCGGTCGACCCGGAAACGGTCGTGAACCAGCGGCCGACCGTCCAGGCTTAGGACGACGTTTTGCATTTCACGGCAGCAAAAGTCAATGACTTCATCGTCCAGCTGCATCCCGTTGGTGGTGAGCGTGAAACGAAACACCTTGCCGTGCTTCTTTTCCAGCTCCCGGCCGTACGCAACCAGCGCCTTGACCACGCCCCAGTTGAGCAGCGGCTCGCCGCCGAAAAAGTCGACCTCCAGGTTCCGCCTTCCGCCCGAGTGGTCGACCAGGAAGTCCAGCGCCTTCTTTCCCGTTTCCAGGCTCATCAGCCCGCTGGCGCCGCTGTAATTGCCCTGGCCGGCAAAGCAGTAGCTGCATGCCAGGTTGCATGCGTGCGCCACATGCAGGCACAACGCCTTGATAGGGCCGCCCTCCGCCCGCAGCCTGCTTTCGCAGTGCTGATAGACATCCGGAGCATATAGGAGCCCCGCTTCCTTCAGCGCGTCCAGCTCATCCAGAAGGGCATTCAAGGATGCGGCTTCCGCGTCAGGATGTCCGGGAAACTCCATCAGCAATTGTCCGATGGTCTGCTGCCTGTCGGCATTTTCGTACAACTGGGTCGCGCGCAGGGACAGTTCGTCCATCACGTGGACGCTGCCGCTGAAGACGTCCAGGGCAATATGGGTTCCTCCCAGGGAAAAGACGTGAATCATACGGACTCCAAAAAGCCGCCTGTCGCCAGGCGGCTGCCGGTTTCCCACTGCAGAAAACCAGGAATCAGTCTTTCTCCTGTTCGCAGGGCTGGTTCGCGACGCCGCAGGACGTTTTGCAGGCGGACTGGCAGGAGGTCTGGCACTCTCCGCAACCGCCGTTGTCCAGGCTGGCTTTTAGATCCCTCGTGACCAGGGTCTTGATCTTCATTCCGTTCACCTCTTCCCCCATTTGCGCATCATTCTATCCGCGCGTTTCCGCACTGTCAAGGATTTGCCAGCCCATCCCGCCGATGGTATAATTCCCTGGGCGGTTGCCCGTTAAAGGGCGGTGGAGTTTCCCCGTTTTCGCGCAGGCGCCGGAAAAAGCTGTTCAGGAGCGCCTCGGCCTCCGCACGCAGCAGGCCGCCTTCACAGTCGACTCGTCGGGGGAAAACCGGGTCCATCGGCAGGGCGTACGCGCTTCCGCAGCATCCGTACTGGCTGTCGAAAGCGGCAAAAACGCAGCGGTTCAGGCCGGATAGGAGGATGGCGCCCGCACACATGGGGCAGGGCTCCAGGGTGACGTATATCGTACATCCGTCCAGTCTGGCGGTTCCCAGCGCGTCCTGGG
>JAPXQZ010000128.1:0-5447 GCA_033813835.1 Clostridia bacterium
GGTGTGCGCCCCGCCGAACTCGCCGGGCAGATACTTCGCCAGCGGGTCGCCCGGCAGCACCAGCGCCCGAACCGTTTCACCCCTGGCCAGAAGGCGGGACAATACTGCCCTGCCCAAAAATCCTGCTCCACCTGTCAGTAAAATCATGCTTTTCTCCTGCTCCGTCCCTGTTTTACCATCCCTGCCGCTTGACATCCGCCTGCTTTCATCTTAGAATGCGTCATGCTATTGTTCAATCATCACATTGACGAATATTGACAGAACCATATCAGAATTAAGCAGAACGTGGAGGAATAAACACAATGACGGAAACTGTCAGGAAAGAGAACCGGCGCGTCCGCTATACCCGCATGGCGCTACGGGAAAGCCTGCTGTCGCTGCTCCAGGAATACCCCATCAACAAAATCACCGTCTCCCGCGTCTGCGAGCAAGCGGACGTAAACCGCACCACCTTTTACCTGTACTACAAAGACGTGTACGATTTGCTGGAAAAAATTGAGGATGAGCTTTACGGGGAACTCGGCCGGGAGATTGAGAAGTCCGGCGACATGCTGCCCAACATCGACGTCCTGCGCCGTATCTATGAAATTATCTATAAAAACCGGGATATTTGCCGTGTCATCTTAGGGAAGTTCGGCGACAAGGACTTCCTCAGGAAGGTCGGCAGCATCCACCGGGAGCGCATGCTGCAGGAGTGGAAGAAGCTGTCCGGCAACGTCGACGAAACCCTGCTGGAATACCTGCATTCCTTTTCCGCATACACCAACATCGGCATCATGGAGCGCTGGATTTCCAAAGACTTCCAGGAAACGCCCGAGCAATTGGCGCAGCTGGTCAGCCGTCTGCTGACCAACGGCGTGTCTGCCTTCCTGCCCCGGCGATAACCCCCGGAAGGGGAATGTTTCCGCACCAGGCCCGCGGGCTCCCGCCTTCGCGCCGCGCCCGCCTTATTCCTCTTTCCTTAGCATATATTACCTGTTTTCGAGCTGACGCCCCTTCCGTGGTTCCTGCAAGAGGCCAGGCGGGTTTTATCAATAGAGCCCGTCTTTTTTATTCGTCCGCCATTAACCCCGCGGCTTTCTTCCACGGGCGCGGTTCCGGAATACGCGGCCTTCTCCTTCGTGCCTTCCCGCCCCTTGCGCGCGCGGGACGATGCTGATATACTCTGTATGAGAACAGATGTTCCTGTTTCAGAGGAGGAGGCCATGCGCACCATCCTGCACAGCGACTGCAACAGTTTCTACGCTTCGGTGGAGACGGCGGAAGACCCGCGGCTGAAGGACCAGCCCGTCGCCGTCTGCGGGGACCCGAAGCTGCGCCACGGCATCATCCTGGCGAAGTCCGCCCAGGCCAAGAAATGCGGCGTCGTCACGGGGGAAGCCATCTGGCAGGCCCGGCAGAAGTGTCCCGGCCTTGTCCTCGTCCCCGCCGACCAGCGCAAATACCTGCTCTACTCGCGCAAGATGCGCGCGATTTACCGCCGCTATACCCACCGGGTGGAGCCCTTCGGGCTGGACGAAAGCTGGCTGGACGTAAGCGGCCATGCCATGAGCGGGGAGGAAATCGCCGCGGAAATCCGCAACAGCGCCCAGCAGGAGTTGGGAATCACCGTCTCCGTCGGGGTCAGTTTCAACAAGGTGTTTGCCAAGCTGGGTTCCGACCTGCGCAAGCCGGACGCCACCACCGTCATCACGCCGGAGAACTACCGCGACAAGGTCTGGCCCCTGAAGGTGGACGAGCTGCTCTACGCCGGCCGGGCCACGCGGCGGCATCTGGCGGAGCTGGGCGTGTACACCATCGGGGAACTGGCCCGGGCGCCGGAGGAACTGCTGCGCGGCGCGCTGGGCAAAAACGGCCTGATGCTGCAGCGCTTCGCCCGCGGGGAGGACGACAGCCCTGTGCTGTGCGCCGAGGAAGCCGACGAAATCAAGTCCATCGGCAACTCCACCACCACGCCCCGGGACCTGAGGGACGAGGAGGAGGCCAAGGCCGTTCTGTATTTGCTCAGCGACAGCGTGGCCGCCCGCCTGCGCGCGCACCATTTCGCCTGCGCCACCGTATCCGTCTGGATGCGGGACAGCGAACTCAACAGCCTCGGGCGCCAGTGCCGCCTGCCCGCGGTGAGCGACACGGGCACGGAGATCGCGCAGGCGGCCCTGGGACTGCTGCGCCGGCATTATCCCTGGGAACTGCCCCTGCGCTCCCTGGGCGTGTGCGGCAGCGACCTACAAAGCACGCAGGCCCGCGTGCAGCTGCCCCTGTGGGTGTCCCCGCGGCAGCGCAGGGAGCGGGAACTGGAAGGGGCGCTGGACGGCATCCGCGCGCGCTGGGGGCACAACGCCGTCCGCCGCGGCCTGATGCTGTGCGACCGGGCCACCGCGGATCTCAACCCAGTGGACGACCACGCCCTGCAGCCGCTGGGCGCGATGCGGGGGAGGGGGTAAGGGCGGATGGCGGCGCGCAAGACCTACGTCCGGGTGGCGCAGGAGACCGACGAGAACGGTCTCATCACGCCCACCTCCCTGGTGTTCCAGGGCGTGAAGATGGACATCGACCGGGTGCTGGATCGCCGGCAGGCGCACGCCACCAAGACCGGCGGGCAGGGAATGCGGTATACTGTGCGCATCGGGCGGCACGAGACCTACCTGTTCCAGGATGACGCGCAGCGCTGGTTTGTGGAGGAAATGGACCATGTGCGGGAAGTACCACATTGCGACGGAGGATGAAAACCTCACCTTCCGTGAGGCGATCCGGCAGCTGATGCTGGAGCATCCCGAAATCCCCATCCAGAATGGCGACGTCCTGCCCAGCCAGGTCGCCCCGGTCCTCACCCCGGAAGGTTTGGCGCCGATGCGCTTCGGGCACAGGCCGGCATTCATGAAAAAGCTGCTCATCAATGCGCGCAGCGAGACCGCGGCGGAAAGCCTCTTGTTCGCTCCCCGGCTCAGGGTAGCCCGCTGCCTGGTGCCGGCAAGGGCGTTTTATGAATGGTCTCCTGATAAAAAGCCCCACCTGTTTGGCTTTTCCGATGGCGGGCTGCTGCGGATGGCCGCGCTGTGGTTTCCCGGCGAAACGGTCCGGGAATTCGTCATCATCACCAGGGACGCGGCAGGCGCCCCTGCCCGGGTCCACCCCCGCATGCCCCTGATTTTCCCAAGCGCCGAACTGCAGGATGCCTGGCTGCGCCAGGAGGGGCTGGCGGGGGAGCTGCTGGGGATGGGGGAAAGCGCGCGGCTGGAGGAAGTCGAGCTGGCCGGATAGGGTCAGCGGGTCTCCTGTTCCCGGTCCAGCCGATAATGTTCCGCCTGGGAGCGGAACAGCCGGGCGTACAGCCCCGCCTCATCCTTCATCAGGGCGGCATGGGTGTCGAAAGCCTGCACGCGCCCTTCATCCAGCACCAGAATCCGGTCGCAAAACACGCTGCTGCTCATGCAGTGGGAGATGAACAATGCGGTGTTCCGGCCTGCCATACGGTTCATCTGCGCGTAGACCTCCGCCTCTGCCAGGGGATCCAGCGCCGAGGTGGGCTCGTCCAGGATTATAAGCGGCGCATCCTTGTACAGCGCCCGGGCAAGGGCTACCTTTTGCCGTTCCCCGCCGGACAGCTCCGCCGCGCCCTCCTCAAAGGCCTTGCCGATCGGGGTGGCAAGCCCGCGGGGCAGCGCGGCCATCCTGGCTTCCAGCCCCACTTCCTGCACGACGGCTTCCAGCTTTTCCCTGTCCTCCGCCTGCCCGCAGGCGATGTTGTCCCCGACACTCAGATAAAACAGCTTGAAATCCTGGAACACGGCGGCAATGCCCTGCAGCAGGCTCTGCCGGTCATATGCTTCCAGCGAAACATTTTCGTTTACATCCTGCTGATAATTGGCAAGGTCATATTACTGGGTAAGCTGCTGAAGTGTAAGACAGTGCATGTCCATACTGATGACAAGCAATCTTCGGTGCCGGCTTGAAGAAGTATCACCATGAAAATGCCATTGTAATCCTGGCTGGTTCCATTATTCTTTTTTAACGCCCCAATGGATTTCTCCAGGGAGAAAATGCTGCTGGCTATGAACAAAGTTGATTTCTTTGACGGATACTAACTCGCACTGGACCAGCCCGGATGCCGTAAACTGCCCCCATACTTCTTTTGCCATATCACAGGCGCGCTCCTGGAGGAGAATCAAGGCGCAGCGCAAACCGTCTTCGGCAGGGTTCCCGGCAGAAGTCGGAACGTGCACGGCAGCGTTACAAGCATCGCGTCATGGAGGTTGTCAATAAAGCAGTGGAAGGCTAGAAGCCGGCTGATGTATATGGACGTCAATATTGGGATTAAAAATATTTCCCTATTAAAGTTCATGGCATTAAGAAAACCCAGTAGTTGTTGATTCTACTGAGTTTTGGCGGAGAAGCCGGGATTTGAACCCGGGCTGCGGTTTCCCACACTACTCCCTTAGCAGGGGAGCCCCTTCGGCCACTTGGGTACTTCTCCAGGCCGGTTCGTTTTGGTGCGGAAATGGCGGAGAGAGAGGGATTCGAACCCCCGGTGCCTTTCGGCATCACCGGTTTTCAAGACCGGCGCCATCAACCGCTCGGCCATCTCTCCGCGTGGGCGCGTTGAGACCGGGCAAAACGCTTCCGCATTATAGCAACAGCCTGTATGCCTGTCAACGCCGGGCTTCCTTTGCTATCCCTGTTTCGGCGAGCCGTGAAGTCCCGTTTTCCGGGTGTGCGTCCAGCCACTCCTCACGCAGGGCGGCGTACAGGGCGAGGTCGGCGTAGGCGCCCTTGTAGTACATCCGCCCGCGCAGCAAGCCCTCGGATTTCATGCCCGCCTTCTCCATGACCCGGCCGGAAGCGGGGTTGCGCCGGTCATGCTGGGCTTCCATCCGGTTGACGCCCAGGCGGGTGAAGGCATGGCGCAGGTAGGCGGTCAGCGCCTCGGTCATCAGCCCCTGGCCCCAGCAGTCCCGCGCCAGGGAAAAGCCGACCTCCGCCGATTGGTTCACCGGGTCGCGCCAGACCAGGCCGATGGTTCCCACCATCCTGCCGTCCAGTTTCCGGATGACGGCCAGCGCGCACAGCCCTTCCCGCCGGTTGCCGGAGAGCAGGCCGGACAGGGCGGCGCGGGAATCCGAAAGGCTTTGGTGCGTTTCCCACAGCACGTAACGGGAGACGGCTTCGTCGCTGGCGTAGGCATACAATTGGCGGGCGTCCCTGCGCCGGGGGGCGCGCAGCATCAGCCGCGCGGTTTGAATCACGATACCTGCGCAGGAAGCGTTTTCCCGGGAGTGCCGGAGAACGGGGCACACGCCGATTGCCGCCTCCCTCATCCCCCAGCCTTCCTTGCGGGCAGGAGGACCACCTCGGGCGCTGTGAACGTAGGGGTCTTCCGGAACTGCGCTTCCCCATACAGGAAGGCCATAATCCCATAGGCGAGCAGCAGCAGGATGAAAACAATCACC
>JAPXQZ010000129.1:0-5445 GCA_033813835.1 Clostridia bacterium
ACGGCGTCCTGCGATTTGATTCCCGGCTTAAGCAGCCCCATGAAACCCGCATCCACGCCGATTGCCAGCAGGTGGATGACCTCGCGGTCATTGGGCGCCTCGTCCATCTCGATGCCGGGCAGCAGGAGCATCCTCCCCCGGTATTCCGGCAGCACGGTCAGGCGGTTGTGATCGGTGAGGGCAAGGAAGTCGTATCCCTTTTCCTCATACAGCACCGCCGCTTCCGCCGGGCTTTTCCGCCCGTCGCTCTTGGTGGTGTGCAGGTGCAGGTTTCCCTTGAACTCCGGTTTGCCCGATTGGTAGATGACCACGTCGTTCCCTCCGGCGCGAAGGCGCGCCGCGGGTATTCTACCACAGATGCGGGCCTGCCATCAGGGGTTTCCCGTTTTGGCGGCCTCCCCCTGCCACTTTCCCCAAAACAGCAGCAGCCAGGCGGCGAACAGCAGGGCGGCGCACAGGAGGATAAAGCCCAGGCCGCGCATCATGTTATAGCCGAAGGCGGAAAATCCCTTGATGAGGAAATGGCCGGCTAGGTAGCATAGCGGCGCCCCCAGGAGGGCTTCGGCGACCCGGCGGCCCGCCCTCCTCCGGCGCAGCAACAGGCGCGGGAAAGAGCTGGGGACGCTGCCAAACTACTTGATGCCGCTGTAGGCGAAGGACTCGATGAAGCGCTTTTGGAACACCAGGAAGAGCAGCATCAGCGGGGCGACCACCAGGAAGGTGGCCGAGCAAACGTCGCTCCACTGCGCGCCGGTCTCGTAGCTCTGGGCGAAGATGGCCAGGCCGACGGTCAGCGGGCGCTTGGCGACCGAGTTGATGACGATGAGCGGCCAGAGGAAGTTGTTCCACTGGTAGGAGGCGGCAATGAGCCCGTGGGCGATGAAGGTGGGCACCAGCAGGGGCAGGTAGATGCGCACGATGGTGCCCATCAGGCTGCTGCCGTCAATCTTCGCGGCCTCTTCCAGCTCATAGGGGATGGTCTTGATGGTCTGGCGCATCAGGAAGGTGCCCATGGCCGAGGCGAAAAACGGCAGCATCGCGCCCAGGAGCGTGTTGCTCAGCTCAAAGGAGGAGATGGTCTTGTAGTTGGGCAGGATGAGCACGTCCGCCGCAATCATGATCTGCGTGAGGAAGAGCACGAAAAGCGTGTTTTTCAGGTGGAAATCCAGCCGCGCGAAGGCGTAGCCCGCCAGGGTGATGGTGACAAACTGGCTCAGCAGGACGCCGAATACAATCAGCAGCGTATTGAGATAGTACGCCCCCCAGGGCGCGGCGTTCCAAACCCGGGAAAAGTTATTGAGCGTCGGCCAGTGCAGCCCAAACAGATCCAGGGCGTAGGCTTCCGGGATGAAGGCGGTGCGCACCAGCCAGACCAGCGGGATGGCGCACAGCGCGGCGAACAGGTACATGAACGCGTAGGCCGTGACCCGGCCCACCGTCCAGCGGCTGACCGCGCCCGCCTTCCCCGCCTTCGCGACGCCCGTCATGCCCGCCCCCTCACGCGTAAAAGGTCCGCCGGTCCTGGGTGAAGAAATGCACGCAGGTGGCAAGGAGCAGGATGGCGATGAGGACGACGGTGACGGCCGACGCCACCCCTGTGTTGGACTGGTCGAAGGCTTTCTGGTATATGTAGAACAACAGCATGTTGGAGGCGTTGTCCGGGCCGCCCTTGGTCATGATGTACAGGTGGTCCACCATCTTGTAGGCGTTGGTCAGGGTGATGATGGTTACGTAAATGGTGGTGGGCCTCAGCAGCGGCCAGGTAATCCGGCGGAACATCTGCCCGGCGTTCGCCCCGTCGATGCGGGCCGCCTCGTAAAGTTCCTGGTTGATGTTCTGCAGGCCCGCGATATAGAAAATCATCACATAGCCGGCCTGCTTCCATACCAGCATCACGATCATCGCCCCCAGCACCGTGTTCACGTTGTCCAATAACCGCCAGTTGGGGTTGAGATAGCCCAAAAGGCCGTACATGGGCGTGTAGATGAACAGCCAGATGTTGGCCACGGCGACCATGGGCAGCAGGGTGGGGTAGAAAAAAGATACGCGCACCGCGCCCTTGCCGGCCTTCACCCGGTTGGCGAAAATCGCCATGGCGACGGCCAGGGCGATGGACAGCGGCACGGTGACCGCGGCGATGATGAGGTTGTTGGTGAATGCCTTGGAAAACACGGCGTCCCGCGTAAACAGGTCCACGTAGTTCTTCAGCCCGACGTATTGCGGCCCTGTGGCGAAGGTGGACATGTTGTTCTTGAACAGGCTCATATACGCGCTGTAGCCGATGGGATAGAGCGTAAAGACCGACAGGAAGACGACCGAGGGCAGCAGCAGCCCCCAGGCGAGCCAGGTCGTCCGCCACTTTTGGGCGGAAAGGGTCTGAAGCCGCAGGTCCGTCATCGCGTTCCTTCCGTCAGCGGGAATCGTTGTAAAAGTCCCCGGCTGCCGGGCGACCCGGGCAGCCGGGGAAGGGCAGCTCAGCGATAATCCGCGAGGATGGCGTCCGCCTCCTGCTGGGCCTGCTTCAGCGCGTCCGCGGGGGTCTTGTTGCCCGTCATGGCCGCCTCAATGGCGGTGTCAAGGATGTCCTGCACCGCCCCCTGGTCGTAGACGGAGAACTCGGCCTTGGCGAACTCCAGCTGGTCCCTGGCCGTGAGCGCGGAGGGGAAGTTCTTGGTGTATTCGATCATCCGCGCGGTTTCATAGGCCTCCGGCCGGGTCGCGACGTAGCCGGTGTCGATGGACCACTGGGCGACGCGCTCAGGATTGTTGGTCATCCACTTGACAAAGGTAACCGCAGCCGCGGTTTCTTCTTCCGGGACGCCCCTGAACAGGTAGAAGTTGCCGCCGCCCGTCGGGGAACCGAAGGAGGTGTCCGCCGGCAGCCGGCTGGTGCCGAAGTCGAAGGTGGCGTTCTTACGCACGTTGGTCAGGTTGCCGGTGGTGTGGTAGATGATGGCCACCTTTTGCTCCAGGAAATCGCTGACGGTGGTGGACCACTTGGCGGTGCCGGGCGCCTGGGCGCCCTGGTCGCTCAGACTTTTCCAGAACTCCAGCCCCCGGATGGTCTTCGGGTTGTCGAAGTACACCTCCGTGCCGGTGTCGTTCATCAGGTTGAAGCCGTCCTGGGTGAGGGTAAAGGTCTGCAGCATCCAGTAGGCGTAACCGGCCTTGTCGGAGGGAATCTGCACGCCGTAGCGCACCGTCTGGCCGTTGGCGTCCTTCTTGACAAGCTTGCCGGCAAACTCCGAAAGCTCGCGCCAGTTCTGCGGCGGGGCGTCCGGATTGAGGCCCGCCTCGCGGAAGAGGTCCTTGTTGTAGTACATGATGATGGTGGAACGCTGCCAGGGGATGCCGTAGGTCTTGCCGTCCAGGCGGCTGTTTTCCATGAAGCCGGGATAAAAGCCGTTCAGCCAGGCCTGGTCTTCCGGCGTGGCCGCGAAGGAATCATAGTCGTACAGCACGCCCATGGAAAAGAGCTGGTACAGGTCGATGGAGAACATCAACGCGACCGCGGGCACGTTGCCCGCCTGGATGGCCGCCAGCACCTTGGTGCGCGTGTCCGCGTAGGAACCGGCGTACACCGGGTTGACCTTGATGCCGGGGTTCTCCAAATGGAACTGGTCGCACAGCGCAGAAATCAGCGCGTCAGGCCCGCCGCCGACCGACACGGGGAAGTACATGTCCAGCTCGATGACTTTTTCCGCGCCGGCCAGGGGGGCCATCCCCAGCAGCAGCAGCGCCGCCAGCAGAAGAGAAGCCAGTTTCCTCATGAAAAAATCCTCCCTCATCCTTCGTTTTCCGCACCGCGGTTATGCCGACTTGACCGAGAAAAGTATACCGTCCCGGCATATCCCTGTCAAGGCGAACGGCGGTTTGGGGCGGCGGTGCCAAAGGACGGCCTTTGGATTATAATAGCTTCGGCGCAAAGCGCCAAAGGAAGGCGGACGACGGGGTATGGACCGTAAACGCAGTGAGATTATCTGCGTGGGCACGGAGCTGCTGCTGGGAGACGTGCTCAACACCAACGCGCAATACCTGGCGCAGGGGCTGTCCCAGCTGGGGCTGGACCTGTACGTGCAGACCGTGGTGGGCGACAACCTGGAGCGCATGAAGCAGGCCATTCTGGCCGCCATGGGGCGGGCGGAAATCCTGCTGTTCACGGGCGGGCTGGGCCCGACCTCCGACGACCTGACCCGGGAAGCCGTCGCCGCCTGTTTCGGGCGGGCGCTGCGGCACGATCCGGAGGCGCTGGCGGAAATCCGGGGCTATTACGCGCTGACCCGCCGCCCGATGCCGCCGAGCAACGAAAAGCAGGCCCTGCTGCCCGAAGGCGGCATCCTGCTGAAAAACCCGCAGGGGACTGCGCCGGGGTGCATCGCATTCAGCGATTCCGGGCACACCGCCGTGCTAATGCCCGGGCCGCCGCGGGAAATGCGGCCGATGTTCGACAACCTGGTCGTTCCCTTCCTCCGGCAGTTTTCCGGCGGCGTCCTGCTCTCCCGCGTGGTGCGGGTGGTGTCCCTTGGCGAGTCAAGGATGGAGGAGATGCTGTCCGACCTCATCCGGGACGGTGTCAACCCCACCCTCGCGCCCTACGCCAAGGAGGGGGAGGCCATGGTCCGCGTGACCGCGAAGGCCAAAACCCGGGAGGAGGCGCTGGCCCTGACCGAGCCGGCCGTCCGGGAGGCGCTTGCCCGGCTGGGCCGGCACGCCTACGGCGTGGACGTGCCGAACCTGGAAACCGTCGTCGCGGAGCTGCTGGCGAAGGCCGGGTTCAGGGTTTCCTTCCTGGAGGCGGGCGGGGGCGGCCTGGCCGCGCTGCGCCTGCAGTCCGCGAAGGGCGGCGCCGCGGCGTGCGGACCCTGCCTGTCGGCACCCTCGCTGGGCGCGCTGGCCCGCCTGGCCGCGCCCGGCGAACCTTTGCCGGAGATCCTGGCGGACGCCTGCGCCTTCCTGTCAGAAAGGGCGGGGGTTGCGCTGGGGACGGAGGCCATCGCGGCGGTCGCCGTCGAAGGCAGCCAGGTGGCCTGCGCGGTCACCCTGCCGGGGGAAACGCGGCGCTACACGCAGACGCTGCCCAGCCGCGGGACGGACTATTACCGCGTCGCCGCGGCGCAGGCCGCCTTCGACCTGCTGCGCCTGATGCTGCTGGACCGCCTGGAGGGCGCCGCCGGCTAATCAAAGAAGGGCCCGCAGCCCTTCCCTGTTTTGGGGGCGATAACCGCCCCTGCCACGCCGTGGGTTTAAGCCCCGGGGTAGATGTCCACAAGGGCGCTCAATTTGTTGAGGAAGCTTTCCTCGCCGAAGGTGTTGATTTTGAAGAACAGCGCCTGGGAGCCGCCGGAGGTGATGGCGCTGAGAAACAGGCTGTCGCCATTGCCGGCCAGGGTAACCGACAGGCTGACCCGGTTGTCGCCGATCCAGCTGTAACGTTCGTATACGCGG
>JAPXQZ010000130.1:0-5278 GCA_033813835.1 Clostridia bacterium
CTTGGTGTCAGCGATCTTGATATAGGCGATGTCCTTCTTGGCGTCGCCGTTCTCGTCAAACACAATCATGCCGGTCACGCCCTCGTAGCTGACCCCGGGCAGGGCGGCCGCGATCTCGGAGGCCGCGCCGGTCTGCGTCATCTTGATGGCCTCGATGGCGGTCATGTAGGAGTCAAAGCCCAGGGCGGACACCGCGGCGATGATGTCGTTGCCGCCGTTGTTGGTCAGGTTCTGGGGGTTGGCGTTCAGCCAGGCTTTGAACCCGGTCACAAAGTCCTTGGATACCTGGGTGGCTTCCTTGTCGTTCTCATCAAAGAAGTCGGAGAAGTATACCTCCAGGTTGGAGTTCTGCACCGCCTCCAGAATCACAGAGGAAGCCCAGGTATCGCCGGCCACGAAGGGGATTTCCAGGTTCATGCTGGCGGCCTGGCCCAGCATCAGGGAGGCGTAGGTGGTGGAAGAGGGGGAGAAGATGACGCCCGCGCCCGCGTTCACCGCGTTTTGCAGGTAGGCGGAGAAATCGCTCGTGCCCTCCGGGAAGGTGTCGGCAACCACCTTGCCGCCCAGCTTCTCAAAGGCCTTGGTGAAGTAGTTGACCAGGCCCGCGCCGTAGTCCTCGCCCAGCATGTTGAGTGTGTATGCCGTGGTGACCTTCAGATCGTTGAACGCGAAGTTGGCCAGCACGTCGCCCTGGAAGTCATCCGTGTAGCAGATGCGCCAGTACAGGGGATTGCCCAGCGTCACGCCCGGGTTGGTGCAGGACGCGCCGATGGCGGGCACGCCGGCTGCCTCAAAGATGGGGGCCGCCGCCATGGAGGCGCCGGAACCGTAGGTGCCCAGCACCACATTCACGTTGCGGCTCACCAGGGTCTGCGCCGCGGCGGGCGACTTGTCTGCGGAGGTCTGGTTGTCCACCTCCGTCACCTCTACCTGGTAGGTCTTGCCGTTGAGCTCCACGGTGTTGACCAGGGAGTTCGCGTAATACATGCCCAGGGTTTCCTGTTTGCCGCCCGCGGCGTTGTCGCCGGAGGCGGGTTCGAAGATGCCGATGGTAATCTTACCGGCAATCCCCTCGCCCAGCGCAAAGGCCGGGAGAACCAGCAGCAAAGACAGAACCAGCGCGATCCATTTCCTCATGGTGGGGCCCTCCTTGTCAGTCTATTCGGGTATTCGAGCGCGGACAGCTCTATGCGCTGTGATTTTACACCGGGGATGATGGAATTGCAAGCGGGGCATAGGCAGGGATGGGAGCTTGAACTGTATTGATAGAGTCTTTTTCTTAGCGCTGGATATCTTTATGGCAAGAGAATCATTTTTTCTGCTTTTCATCACAATGGCCTCGCCTACCCCGGCGGCCAGCGTATTCACGGTGATGGTGCCGCCGGAAATCATTTCGGCAGGTTCCGCAATCAGAGGAGACAAACCGATGCGAATCACGGCGATCGTTATGACCGAAAAGGAGCGCCTCATATCCGCCTCCGGCTGTCCGCGGCACCGCGTCGCCAATCATCGCCCGGACGAGCAATGGCTGCGGTTCACTTTACGGATCCGCGCTGGGAATGTCAACGCTGGATCGATGAAGCAGGTGAATGCGAACTGTTCCAGGTTAAACGGCGGCCGCCGCCACCAGGATGCTATCGGTCAGGGCGCAAGCATCCGCCTGAACGCGGAACGCCTGTACAAAGGCTGAAAAGCATGCGCTGCGCGCAGCGCATTTGTTTGGAGGATACGTTGAAAGGCAGGCAAAGATCAGCCTTCTTCTTTTTCCTCCGGCTTTCCTTCCGCTTCCTCCGCGTCCCCATCCTCCGGCGCCTCAAGGTCCTCAGCCTTCAGCAGCATCAGCTCGTCCCGGGTCACGGTATCCTGCCTGGCCAGGCGGTTGGCCTGGCGGGAGACGGCTTGCTCGAACAGGTTGCGCACGCCCCGCGCGTTGCCAAAGCCGATGTTGTCCTCGCTTTCTTCAGCCAGGATGGCCTTCAGCGGCTCCCGGGCGGCTTCGTCCAGCCGGTAGCCGGCCTTGTCGCAGCGCATCTGGAAGATGGCCAGCATCTCGTCCACCGTGTAGTCCGGGAAGTACAAAAAACGGTTGAAGCGGCTCTCCAGCCCGGGGTTGCTGTGCACGAAGGCGTTCATCAGGTCCACGTAGCCCGCCACAATCACCACCAGGTCGTCCCGGTGGTCCTCCATGTTCTTCAGCAGCGTCTCCACCGCCTCCTGCCCGTAGTCCTGCGGCCCCCGGGTGGTCAGGGCGTAGGCCTCGTCGATGAACAGCACGCCGCCTAAGGCCTTGTCCACCGCCTCCTTGGTCTTGATGGCGGTCTGCCCCACGTAGCCGGCCACCAGGCCGGAGCGGTCCACCTCCACCAGGTGCCCCTTCGACAAAATGCCCAGGGCCTTGAAAATCCGGCTCATCAGCCGGGCGATCATCGTCTTCCCCGTGCCGGGGTTTCCGGAAAACACCATGTGCAGGGAGAGGTCCTCTGTGGGCAGCTCGTGCTGGCGGCGTAGCTTGTTCACCTTGACCAGGTTGATCAGGCTTTCCACCTCGGCCTTGACCACTTCCAGCCCGATATAGCTGTGCAGTTCCTTTTTCAGCGCCTCGATGTCCTCCGGCGGCTCTTCCTTTTGCGCTTCCTGCCCGGCTTTGGCCTGCCCCTGCGCGTCTCCCTCCCCGAAGTCGATGCGCGGCACCTCCGGGTAGCCCGGCGGCGGCGTCAGCGCGTCCCCGTCCTCCACCGGCGAGCGGCCCCACAGGTCGTTCCCGACGCTGCCCAGGTTTTTCCGGCTCATCTCCCGGATCAGCTCGTTCTGCAGGCGGATGATGTCCGATTTCCGGTCTGCCATCTGCTCGTTCCTCCCCGTTTATCAAGCGGTATTATAGCACGACCGGCTTTGGCCCCGGTAGGGCGCGGGCGGCCCGTGCGGAAATCCTTCGGATGGAGTAAGATGGGAAGCGCGGGCGCCGCCCCATCCGACGGTCCCGCAGAAAAGGAGGGATTTCCATGCGCTTTGACCTTCTGCACCCCGCCGACCAGCTGGTGATGATCATGCAGCGCATCTACCGCTACGGGATGACCACGACCTCCGGGGGCAACCTGTCCATCCGGGACGAAAACGGGGACGTGTGGATCACCCCCTCGGGCATCGACAAGGGCAGCCTGACGCCCGGGGACATGATTCGCATCACGCCCGACGGCGGGAAAATCGGCATGCACCGCCCCTCGGTGGAGCTGCCCCTGCACCTGCAGATCTACAAGATCCGCCCGGACCTGCGCGCGGTGCTGCACGCGCATCCGCCCACGATGATCGCCTTCAGCCTGGTGCGCCGGGTGCCCGATATCCGCCTGGTGCCGGACGTGCTGAAGATCTGCGGCGACGTAGGCGTGGCGGAATACGCCGTGCCCGGCAGCGAGCGGCTGGGGGAGAACATCGCCCGGCGCTTCGCGGAGGGCTTCAATACCGTGCTGATGGAAAACCACGGCTGCGTCATCGGCGCCGGCGACCTGTTCTCCGCCTTCATGGCCTTTGAGACGCTGGACTTCAGCGGGCGGCTGGAAATCGACGCGCTGAAGCTGGGCGTGCCGCGCCCCCTGAGCGCGGAGCAGCTGGAAGCCTATTCCCGCCCCCGCCATACCCCGATGGACGAGTTCATCCCGCGCGTCGCCACCAGCCAGGAGCGGGCGGCCCGCAGGGACATGTGCCGCTTCATCCGCCGCTCCTACGACCAGCGGCTGTTCACCTCCACCCAGGGCACCTATTCGCAGCGTGTGGGGGAGGACGCCTTCCTCATCACCCCCTACAACCGGGACCGGATGTACCTGGAGCCGGAGGACCTGGTGCTCATCCGCGGCGGCATGTGCCAGGCCGGACAGACGCCCAGCCGCTCCGTGCCCCTGCACCAGGCGATTTACGCGGCGCACCCGGACGTGGGCAGCGTGCTGATTGCCCACGCGCCGTCCATCATGGCCTTCGCCGTCACGGACACGCCCTTTGACTCCCGCCTGATTCCGGAAAGCTATATCAGCCTGCGGCAGGTGAAGAAGCTGCCCTTCCTCAGCTCCACCACCGACGTCGCGGGCACCGCCGCCGCCTTCAGCCCGAAAACTCCGGTCATCATCATCCAGAACGAGTGCGTCGTGGTGACGGGGAATGACCTGCTCAACGCCTTCGACCGCCTGGAGGTGCTGGAGTTCTCCGCCCGCGCGGTCATCGCCGCCCGGGAAATCGGCCCGGTGGTGCCCATCGACGACGCGCAGGTCCAGGAGATCGAGGCGGCGTTCCATTTGGAATAACCGGGATTCAAGCGGTCTTCGCGCCCGCGGCTTCATACTAAACTCAATCGTAAACGCTTCGATGAACCGGCCTTTTTGCGGCGCCGCTTTGCCGCGATCATTCGGCGTAGGCTACGGCTACGCCTCGCTCTTTCAGCTTCGCATTGTCATGATAGTTCTCGGCCCATCCGTGCGTCTACTCCTTCGCTTAGTATCACGGCAAAAGATGTCAGTGCATGTCCGTCGGGCGCTTTGCTATGCTGTTGGCATCACCCAAAGGAGGATGACAGATGCCACGGATCAACTACATCGCCGAAATCCGCGCCTTCGCGGCCTTCGCCAGCCGCAGCCGGCTGACCGCCAACGAGTTCGTGCTCTGGCACGCGCTGCTGGAAATGTTCAACCAGGAGTCCTGCGGCGCGCACTGGCCGGATGGCTGGCTGCCCGTCGCCAACGCCCGGCTGCTGGCCCAGACCACCTTCGGGGCGGGCGACTCCGCCTGCGACCGAATGCGCAGGGCGCGGGAGGGCCTGCAGCGCCACGGCCTCATCCGCTACAAGCCCGGGCGGAAGGGCAGCCTGATGCCCCGGTACTGCCTCAACTACCTCAGCGTCGAGCCGGCATCGCGCGCCCCGGCGGCGCCTTGCGAAACGAACCCGCCTGCCGCCAATCCCGCCCCCGGAGCGCAGGCCAGCCCGCCGGCCATTGCCGAAACGAACCCCGCGGCCAGCGCGTCACACAGGGTACCAAACCCAGACGGAAACGGAACCCAAAACCAGGGACACACACAGCCTGTTCCCGGAGGTACCAGGGGCAGGCCCCCGGCCTTCGACGAGGGTTGGCGCACCAGCGCGCGCGCCCGGGGCGCGGTGGCCCAGCGGCTGCTGGACGCCTATGGCGGCATCATCGACACGACGGACGCCTGGGGCGGGCTGTGCGAGGTGATGGAAGGGGGCCTGTCCCCGGAGGTCATCCTGGGCGTCATGCCGACGCGGCCGCGCTTCAGC
>JAPXQZ010000131.1:0-5241 GCA_033813835.1 Clostridia bacterium
CCACCAGAACCACATCGGCGTGCTCTTCGACGAGGCCGAGGGATGGGCCGTGAAGTTCGACTTCGTCACCGAGCGCTTCGAGGACACCGCCATCGGACGGTTCATCCTCGCCGCCCGGGCGTTCACCGGAGAGGTCGAGCGGGAGAAGATTGCCGAGCGGACCATGCGCGGCAAGGCCGAGCGAGCGCGAAGCGGGAAGATCCCGCAGGCCACCGGTGAGCAGCAGCTGATCGACCCACCCGGGCAACTCGTCGAACTGCCACTGCAGCAGGCCGAGCGCGATCACCCGCCAGCCGATGGTGAGGCTGACGCCGATGTCGGTGATCACCAGGAGGTCGACCAGCAGGCCGGTCCAGCGCCGTCCGAGACTGACCTGCGTCACCGGAGGCGCGGGACGCCGGCGCTGTCAACCGACGCGAAAAGGCGCCCGGGTTTCCGGGCGCCTGATTGGAGGGAACGCGTATTTGCGCCTTGGGCGCCGCGCGGTATCAGCGCCTGTCGCCCAGGAAGAAGATGGCCACCGTGCCCGGGCCGGCGTGCGCGCCGATGATGGTGCCCAGGGTGAAAAACTCGATGTCCGTCACCCCCGGCATGCCCTCGCGCACCAGGCCGGCCAGGTATTCCGCGTCCTCCCGGCAATCGCCGTGGCTGATGAACACCGGCTGGCCGGACTTGGGGTTGGCCAGCTCGATGCACTTGTCCGCCAGCGCCTTCAGGGAGCGCCTGCGCCCCTGGGTCTTTTCCCGGGGGATGAGCTTGCCGTCGGCGTTGACGTGCAGGATGGGCTTGATGCGCATCATGCTACCCAGCAGCGCTGAGGTCTTGCTGACCCGGCCGCCGCGGAAGAGGAAGTTCAGGTCGTCCACCGTGAACCAGGAGTTGACGCGCTGGCGGTTGCTGACCAACCACTGCGCGGTTTCGTCCAGACTCTTGCCCTCCCCGCGCAGCTTCAGGGCGTAATATACCAGCATCGCCTCGCCGCCGGACGCCAGCAGGGAGTCCACCACCGTGATCTTCGCCTGCGGGTATTTCTCCAGCACCAGTTCCCGCGCGGTATCCGCGGACTGGACCGTGCCGGACAGGCCGCCGGACAGGCTGACGTACAAGACCTGCTCCCCCTTCCGGACGAGGTCCTCAAAGCATTTCACCGCGCTGTCCACCGTGGCCTGGGCGGTGGTGATGACGCGCTCATCGCGCAAATCGCGGTAGATGTCCTTCAGCAGCGCCTCGTCCTCGACCCGGTACTCCTTTTCCACCCCGTCGAGGCGATAGGGCATCGGCAACACCGTCAGCTTTTCATAGCGGTGCAAAAAATCCAGTGAAATATCCGAGCCGACATCCGTCACAACCCAAAACGACATGAGGCCTTCCTCCCAAATTTTTTCCCTCAACAAGCCGACGCTTAAGGCCGGCCTGTCTGCATCATACCCAGCCCGGAGCCGTTTTCAACGCGGCCGCGGGCCGGCGCGCGCCGAATTATTTTTCAAACAGCCGCAGCACGTCCTCCCGGCTGAGCTTCTGCGGCAGGGCCTCCCCGGGGGTGATGAGCCGGTCGAACAGCCTGCGCTTCCTCCGGCCCATGTCCACCACCGCCTCCTCGATGGAGCGCAGCGCGATGAGGCGGATGATCTGCACCGGCCTGTCCTGCCCCAGGCGGTGCGCGCGGTCGTTGGCCTGGTCCTCCGCCGTCGGGTTCCACCAGGGGTCAAAGTGGATGACCGTGTCGGCGCCCGTCAGGTTCAGCCCCGTGCCGCCGGCCTTGAGGGAGATGAGGAACACCGGTTCCTCCCCGCGGTTGAAGCGCTCCGCCAGTTCCAGCCGTTCCTGGGCCGGCGTGTCCCCGTCCAGGTAGAGGCTGGGGATGCCGGAGCGGAACAGCCGCTCCCGGATCAGGGCGAGCATGGAGGTGAACTGGGAGAACAGCAGCACCCGGTGCCCATTATGCAGCATTTCCGGCAGCACGTCCATCAGCAGCTCCAGCTTCGCCGACTCGCCCGGGTACTCCGGCAGGCTGAGCTTCGGGTGGCAGCAGATCTGCCGCAGCTGGATGATGGCGGACAGCACTTCGACGCGGCTGCCGACCAGCCCCTTCTCCTGCAGCAGCTCGTTGACCCGGGCGCGGCTGCGCAGCAGGGCGGCGGCGTACACGCGGCGCTGTTCCGCGCCCATCTCGCAAAAGAGGGTCGTCTCCATCTTTTCCGGAAGCTGGGCCATCACGTCGGCCTTGAGCCGGCGCATCATGAACGGCCGGACGCGCAGGCGCAGCTCTTCCGCGTGCCGGCCGTCCTCATACCGGCGCAGGAAGTCGCGGGCGCTGCCGAAATAGCCGGGCAGGGCGAAGTCAAACAGGCTCCACAGTTCCCCCACGTTGTTTTCCATCGGCGTGCCGGTGAGCGCCAACCGGGTGCGCGCGCTGAGGCGCTTGGCCGCGCGGGCGGTCTGGCTGGTGAAGTTCTTGATGTTCTGCGCCTCGTCCAGCGCCGCGAAGCGGAAGCGGACGTCGCGGTACAGCGCGATGTCCTGCCGCAGGAGGGGGTAGGTGGTGATGAGCACGTCCGCCCCCTCCTCCAGCGCCGCCTTCAGCGCCTTCCCGCGCAGGGCGCGGCTGCCGGTGATCAGGGCAACGGACAGCGTAGGCGCGAAGCGCGCGATTTCCGCCTGCCAGTTGTACAGCAGCGTGGTGGGCGAGACGATGAGGGAGGGCAGGCGTTCCGGCTCCGCGGACGCGAAGTGGCGCACGGCCGCGATCATCTGCGCGGTCTTCCCCAGGCCCATCTCGTCGGCCAGGATGCCGCCCAGGCCCAGCAGGTGCAGCGCGCAGATCCACCGGAACCCGCGCAGCTGGTATTCGTACAGCCCCGGGACCGGACTCTCGATGCCCTCCGGGTCCAGCCTGACAACCGCCTGCGCCGCCGCGTCCAGGGTCACCGGCAGCCCGGCCTTGTTCATCAGGGCGGCCAGGTAGTGCAGGCGCATGGCGGGCAGGTCCCGCTCATCCTCCCGGGCTTTGCTCTGCAGCCAGGCCTCCGCCAGCGGCTGCCACGCCTGGGCGTCCTCCAGGATAATGAAGGCGCCGTTTTTGTAGCGGAAGTATTTCTTTTTCCGGCTCAGCGCCTCCAACAGCGGCAGCAGGTCGTCGTCCAGCGTCTCCCCGTCCGCCATCAACAGGCTGACGCGGCCCGCCTTCAGGCGCAGGTGGCCGGTGAAGGACGGCGCCCGCGGGGTCAGCTGCCGGAAGGCGCCGCTCAAGTACACCTCGCCCAGCCGGTGCAGCGCGGAAACGCCGCCCATCAAAAATTCAAACACCAGGTCGTCTTCCTGCAGGTCCGCCCGCCCGGGGCGCGCGCGGAAGCCGTAGCGCGCCAAAAGGTCCATCACCGCGCGCTCCGCCGCCGCGTCCCGGTACAGGTAGGCCGGAAGGCTCTGCCCGGACAGGAAGGGGTTGGCCATATGTTCCCCGTAATGGAACTCCACCCGGGCCGACACACCGTCCCCCTCCCGGTCCAGGTAGACCCTGGTTTTCAGGGGAAAGCGCAGCAGGCGCTCCTGCAGCGCCTCCTCCAGCACCACCGGCTGGCCGCGCTGCAGCCAGGGCAGCAGCTCCGAAAACACACGCGGCGTTTCCGCGCGGGTGAAGCGGTAGGTGAACTCCTCGTCCTTCTCCCCCGCGGGCAGGGCCAGCAGCAGGGCCGCGTCCTGCCGGCCCAGCGCCGCCACGCGGCCGTCCACCAGGGCATATCGCCCGTCCGGGGTCAGCGCCACGACCTCCGCCTGCCAGGCGCCCGTCAGCACCACGCCGCGCAGGTCGTAGCCCGCGCGGAACAGCAGCGGCAGCGCTTCCTCCGGAATGCCGCGCTGCCGGGATGCCCGCCCCCGGTACGACACGGCGAAGTCCATGCCGCGCAGCGCCTGGAGCGCCAGGGACGCCAGGCCATCCGTCAGGAGCAGGTCCCGCCGCTGCGCCCCCGAAAGGGGTGCCCCCCCGCGCGCCATCGTCCGGACGAAGGCGTGCAGCAGCCGGCACAGCGCCAGCGTTTCCTCCGGCAGCGTCATCCAGGAGGGGGTGTAGGTCAGGCTCTTGGACAGGGGAAAGGACCGGCGCAGGGACACGGCCTCCAGAAACCCGGGCAGGTCGCGGATAAAGCCCATCCGCCCTTCCCCCGCCTTCAGGCCCAGGGTCAGCCCCTCCTCCGTCACCCGCAGGAACGGCAATAAAACAAACGCGCCGCCTTCCGGCAGCACCCCTTGCGCGGCTTCCAGCAGGGCGTGCCTGTCCGGCGCGTCCGCCCGGCCCGGTTCAAACATCAAGAGGCGCCCCCTTTCACGCGCGGCGGAAAACCGGAATCTATACGAACAGCCAGAGGCTCAGCGCCATCACCGCCATGCCGCCCACCAGCCCGTACATGCTCAGGTGGTGCTCGCCGTAAATGCGGGCGGAGGGCAGCAGCTCGTCCAGGGAAATGAACACCATGATGCCCGCCACCACCGCGAAGAGCACACCGTAGAGCACTTCGCTGATGAAGGGCAGCAGGATAAAGTAGCATATGACCGCGCCCAGGGGCTCCGCCAGCCCGGCCAGGATGGAATAGCGCATGGCGATGCGCCGGCTGCCCGTCGCGCAATAGATGGGCATGGCCACGGCGATGCCCTCCGGGATGTTGTGGATGGCGATGGCGACGATGATGGGGATGGCCAGCCGCGGCGACTGCGAGGCGGACACAAAGGCGGCCATGCCCTCGGGGAAGTTGTGGATGCCCAGCGCCAGCGCGGTCACCAGCCCGGTGCGGCGGAGGGCGTGGTCGCGCCGCTTGCCCGGGTCGGCCGGGCAGGCGATCTCGTGCGGGTTCTCATCGCAGGGAATCAGCTTGTCGATGACCGCGATGAGCAGGATGCCCCCGAAAAAGGAGAGGATGGCGTACAGCAGCCCGGCCTTGGCCCCGTAGGCGGCGGACAGCAGGCCCGCGGCCTCGTGCAGCAGCTCCACCAGGGAGACGTAAATCATCACGCCTGCGGACAGCCCCAGGCTGACGGCCAGCACCCGGGTGTCGATGGTCTTGGCGAAGAAGACGACCATGCCGCCGATGCCGGTGGACAGCCCGGCCAGAAGGGTCAGCAGCAGGGCTTCCCAGAAGCTGTTCATGCCTTGCATGGCGGTTGCCCCGTTTCGTTGGAATCCAGGTAGCGGAAGGCCTCGTACACCCGCCGGCCGAAGCTGTGGAGCGCCGGCTCGAAGGCCAGCCC
>JAPXQZ010000132.1:0-5215 GCA_033813835.1 Clostridia bacterium
GCTCCCCGTCCTGCCGGGGTATATAATCAAGCGGATAAGGAGGGGGGAGAGGATGGATATCAAGGATTATCGGGTAACCGGCGGCGGAAAGGTCGTGCTGTCCGCGTGCCCCACCGGCGCGGACAAGGGGGCGGACAAGGACGAAATCCGCAAAAAACTCATGCCGGCCAACATCGAGAAGATGGCGCAGCTTCAAGAGAAGTTATATGCTGAAAACCGCCGCTCCCTGCTCATCGTCCTGCAGGCGATGGACGCGGCGGGCAAGGACGGCGTCATCGGCCACGTGATGACCGGGCTCAATCCCCAGGGAACCCAGGTGGTCAGTTTCAAGGTGCCCTCCAGTGAGGAAAACGACCACGGATACCTCTGGCGCATCAACAAAGCCCTGCCCCGCCGCGGGGAGATCGGGATCTTCAACCGCTCCCATTACGAGGACGTGCTGGTCGCCAGGGTGCACGACCTGGTCCGCTTCTCGCAATTGCCGCCGGAGTTGGTCACCGACCGCATCTGGGAGCAGCGCTACCGCCAGATTCGTGATTTTGAGCGCTACCTGGAGGAGAACGGCACCACCATGGTCAAGATCTTCCTGCACATTTCAAAGGATGAGCAGCGAAAGCGGCTACTGGACCGCATCATCCAGCCGGACAAGAACTGGAAGTTCTCCTCCGGCGACATCCAGGAACGATACCACTGGGACAAGTACATGCTGGCCTACGAGCAGATGCTGGAGCACACTGCCACGGCGGCGTCCCCCTGGTACGTGGTCCCGGCGGACAACAAATGGTTTTCCCGCTATCTGGTCAGCCAGATTGTGCTGGAGGCGCTGCAGGCCATCGACCCGAAAATTCCGGAACTGCCGGAAGAGGAAAAGGCCAAGTTGGAGGAGTGCCGACGGATTCTGGAGGCGGACCAGCCCGGCTGAGCCGGCGTCAATCCGTCGCCCCCTCCCTCACGACAAAGCACCCCGCCTTAGGCGGGGTTTTACAGTGAACCTCCGGGTCTCAGCGCTTGGAGAACTGCGGCGCCCGGCGCGCGGACTTCAGCCCGTACTTTTTGCGCTCCTTCATCCGTGGGTCACGGGTCAGGAAACCGGCCTTCTTCAGCTCGCCCCGCAGCTCAGGGTTTGCCTTGGCCAGCGCGCGGCTGATTCCGTGGCGGATAGCGCCCGCCTGGCCGGTCAGCCCGCCGCCCTTCACGTTGACCAGGATGTCAAACCCGGAAGCCTTGACCAGCACCAGCGGCTGGCGCACGGACATCTTCAGCGTTTCAAGGCCGAAATAGTCGTCCAGCCCGCGTTTGTTGATGATGATATCGCCCTTGCCGGGAACCAGGCGAACCCGCGCGATGGCTTCCTTGCGGCGGCCGACTGCGTTGATATCTGCTTGTGCCATGGTGTTTCTTCCCCCTTACCGTTCCAGCGGCAGCGCCTCGGGCTGCTGTGCCTGTTGCTCATGCTCGCTTCCGCTGTACACGTATAGCTTCTTGAGCATTTGCCGGCCCAGAGGGCCCTTGGGCAGCATGCCCTTCACCGCGTGCTTGACCGCGAAATCAGGCTTTTTGGCCATCAGCTCGCGGTACTTGGTTTCCCGCAGGCCGCCCACGTAGCCCGAATGATGGTAGTAGATTTTCTGGTCCAGCTTCTTTCCGGTCAGCGCCACCTTGGCGCAGTTGGTGATGATGACAAAGTCGCCCGTGTCCACGTGCGGTGTATAGGTGGGCTTGTGTTTGCCCCTTAGGACGCTGGCGACCTGGCTGGCAAGGCGTCCCAGCACCATGCCGTCTGCGTCGACGACGTACCATTTGCGCTCGACGGTCTGCGCGTTGGCCATGTAGGTATTCAAGCGAAACTCCTCCTTGATGGGTCCGAACTGTCGGCCTCGCCCGATGGTCGCGGGTTCCGCCTGTCGCCGCCATAGTCCCGGGGCTAACTGAGCCTATTGACGCAAAAGGTATCTTATTAAACCGAACCGGTCTTGTCAAGCGAAAATGGGGAAAAACCTGAAAAACAGGAGGGATGAGCCGGGAAACATCCTCAAAGGTACCGGGCGCGGCGTTTCGTCTATGCCTCGTTGGAATACCGGGCTAGGAACTGCCGGGTGCGCTCTTCCTTTGGCCGGCCGAAAACCTCTTCCGGTGGACCTTCTTCCACGATAACCCCCTCATCCATGAAGAGGATATGGTCCGCGACGTCCCGGGCAAAGGCCATTTCATGGGTCACAATCACCATGGTCGTCTTCTTCTGGGCCAGGCTGCGGACTACCTGCAGCACCTCTCCGGTCAACTCTGGGTCCAGCGCGCTGGTCGGCTCGTCAAAGCAGAGGATTTTCGGCTTGAGCGCAAGGGCCCTTGCGATCGCGACCCGCTGTTGCTGCCCGCCGGACAGCTCATGCGGGTAGGCCTTCTCCTTCCCGCTCAAACCCATCTGGGCAAGCAGAGTGACCGCGTCCGCCTCGATTTCCTGTTGCGTAGCGAATCTCTCACGGCCTTTCTTTTTTTCATTCTCCAGCAGTTCCCTGGCCAGGGTGACGTTCTTGAGAACCGTGTACTGGGGAAAGAGATGGAAGGCCTGGAACACCAGCCCAAAATTCAGCCGCTTTTTCCGGATTTCCTTTTCAGCCTGGGTGGCGGGGTCACCGGCGTCAAAAAGAACCTCGTCCTGCACGGTGATACTGCCTTTATCCGGCTTTTCCAGGAAGTTCAGGCAGCGCAGCAAGGTGGTCTTGCCGGAACCCGAAGAGCCGATTATGGCGAGGGAGCTGCCTTTTTCCAGCGAGAAGGAGATGCCCTTTAAGACCTCGGCAGTCCCGAAGCGCTTATGGATATCGTTCACTTCCAGAATCGCCAAGGATTCCTCCTACACCCTGAAGTAGTCCAGCCGCTTTTCCAGCCTGGCGAAGAGGATGGTCAGCAGGCCGACGAACAGCAGAAAAAACACACCGGTGGAGAAAAGCGGCCAGATCAGGCCCTGGGCCGTGTATTCCTGCGCCATCATGATGATTTCCTTGATGGAGATGATGCGCGCCAGCGAAGTGTCCTTGATGAGGGTAATAACCTCGTTGGACATCGCCGGCAGGATGCGCTTGAAGACCTGCAGCAGCGTTACCTTGAAAAAAATCTGCGTCCGGGTCATGCCCAGCACCTGGCCGGCCTCGGTCTGCCCCAGGGGGACGCCCTGGATGCCGCCCCTGAAAATCTCGGAAAAATAACACGCGTAGTTGATGATGAAAGCGACGGTGGCCGCCGTAAAGCGCGCGCTCGCGCCCGAGCCCCAGGGCGCGCCAAGGTTGAGCAGGCCGGGCGCGAAGAAGATGATGATGACCTGCAGCATCAGCGGGGTGCCGCGAATCATCCAGACAAAGGTTTTTGTGATCAAGGCCAGCGGCTTGAACCTGCTCATCGCGCACAGGGCGACGATTAGGCCCAGCGGCAGGGCGAACAGCAGCGTGAGGAAGAACAGCTGGACGTTAAGCTGAAAACTGTCAACCAGGCGGCTTACGATGGTTGAGACGTTGCCCATCAGATTTTGTATGACCTTTCAACAACGAACCGGGGACAGAAACTTTCTGTCCCCGTTTTCGGTTTTGCGCGATGACTCAGAACGCGAGGTCCAACCCGTACTTCTCCGCCAGTTGGCCAAGCAGGCCTTCCTCCTTGAGGGCTATGAATACCTTGTTGACTTCTTCCGCCAGGTCGGAACCCTTGCGGAAGGCGACGCCGTAATCCTCAACCGCCAGTTTGTCAACAATCGCAAGCCCGGCATAGTCGGTGCCCTCGCCGATCATGGCGTTGGCCAGGGTCAGGTCCAGCACGGCGGCGTCCGCCGTACCGGCAGAGACTTCCATCAGGCAGGCGGTCTGCACTTCTTTGGAGATGTACTCCGCCTTCATGAGGCCCGCGTCGGATTTAACCGTGGACTCGCCTGCGCTGCCAGCTTCGGCGACTACGGTCTTCCCTTCCAGGGATGCGGTGTCCTTGTAATCCGCCCCGGCCTTCATGACCACGACTTGCGCGTTCTTCACGTAGGGCATGGTAATTTCCATGTTGGCCTTGCGTTCGTCATTGATGGTCAGGCCGTTCCAGATGCAGTCGATGGTTTTGGCGTTCAGCTCGACTTCTTTGGTCTCCCAGTTGATTTCCACGAACTCGGGTTCAACGCCAAGCTTCTTTGCGACCGCAATTGCCAGCTCCGTATCAAAACCGGTGAATTTTCCTTCCGCGTCCGTGTAGTTCATCGGCTGATAGACGGTATAGCCGATGATCAGTTTGCCCTTGCCTTTGACGTAATGCAGGTCGCTGCCCTCTGAAAACGACAGAACCGGCACGGCGAACAACATCCCGGCAAGCAGCAGGCACAAGAGCTTCTTTTGCATCATGCAACCCTCCTTCAGCAGAATGGACACAGTATCGGCCTTCCCGCCGCTCCGGTCAAGGCAACAGATGCAAAAAGATACAGGAAATCTTGTATTTATTCAGTTTTTTAGGAAGCGACCTTATCGGAATCTGCCCGCTTTTTCGGGGATACGATGCAGGGCCGGTGTCATCTGAGCGTGTCCAGCTCATCCTCTGTATAAACCGCGATGCCCGCCTCCATCATCCTTGCGGCAAGGACGCCGTTGCCGGGTGCTGTTTTCTTTGAAAAGCTGCCGTCGTACACAAGGCCCTTGCCGCAGGAAGGGCTCCTGGCTTTGAGGATGGCGGCATCGCAACGGCAGAGTCTGTATATTTGAAGCGCCTGGTCGGCTCCGCGCTCAAACGCTTCTGTTTTATCTTCCCCGGCGGCGTCCTTCACTTGCCCGCCCGCGATCTCGCAGGGGAGGCGCGGCGTAGGCAAGCCGCCCAATTGCTCCGGGCAGACGGGTACCGGCTCATGCTTCTCCATCAGGCGCAAAACCGCTTCGTTCCGGGCATTGCCGCCGTCATACCGCGTGTGGAGGCCCAGCAGGCAGGCGCTGACCAGAAAGCGCATCAGGCAATCTCCAGCGCGATTTCCATCATCTGAGTGAAGGTCGACTGCCGATCCTGGCTGGACAGAGCTTCCCCGGTTACCGGGTTATCGGAAATGGTCAAAAGGGCCAGCGCCTTCTTGCCGGCGCGCGCCGCGTTGAGGTAGAGCGCGTAGGCTTCCATCTCCACCGCCAGGACGCCCAGCTTTTCCAGTTTCTCCCCGGCCGTGGGCACAGATTCGTCGTAAAAGACGTCGGAGGAGAAAATGGGG
>JAPXQZ010000133.1:0-5208 GCA_033813835.1 Clostridia bacterium
TTCTTGTCCTTGCCGAAATAGTGCCCCAGGAAACGCCCGATGCGCATGGCGTGGTCGGCGGTCAGGCCGACGTTGGCCTCGCCGCGGAATCCGTCGGTGCCGAAATACTTGCCCATTCTTTATCACTCCTTCCATGGCATTATAAGGCGGGCGGCCTGCTTTGACAATTGCTTTCGCCTGTGCCCGCGCTTTACATTCGGGAATGGAACCGCTATGATTCCCGGGGCGGAAGGGAGGCGGGCCGTGAAGCGGAAGGACGTGTGGGTCATCGCGGGGGTGGCGGCGCTGGGCCTTGCGCTGCTCCTTTTCAGCCGCGTGATGAAGCCCGCCCCGGTTTCTCCCGGCCGGCCGGCTCTCGCCCTGTCCTTGGGCGCCGCCGGAGACGGCCCGCTGCCGGTGGCGGACAGCTACCTGCGCATCAAGCAGGGCCGTGAGTACTACCAGCTGGTTCCCCTGACCAAGCCCGGCGAGATTGTCATCACCCAGGGAGCATGGGAAAACGTCATCCACGTTGACCGCGACAGCGCGGTGATGGCCTCGGCCAACTGCCCCAAGCAGGAGTGCGTGCATCAGGGGATGGTCACCCTGAACAACCGCGATACGCGCGTGTTTCTGCGGTGGATTACCTGCCTGCCCCACCAGGTGGCGCTGGAGCTGCTCTCCCGGGAGGAGGCGCTGCAGCTGATGGGGGAGGCGCCGTGAAAGGAACGCAAAGGCTGGCGCTGTCCGCCCTGTTCATCTCCATCATGCTGGTGCTGGGCTACCTGGAAAGCCTGTTTTCCCTGGGGCCTATCCCGGGCATCAAGCTGGGCCTGAGCAACAGCGTGCTGCTGTTATGCCTGTACTGGCTGGGCATCCCCACGTCCGTCCTGCTGATGCTGGCCAAGGTCTTCCTCTCCGGCTTCCTCTTCGGCTCCCTCAACACCATCCAGTACAGCCTCGCCGGCGGCGTATTGAGCATGCTGGGCATGGTCGTGCTGACCCACGGCATAAGGGGCGTCAGCCCCATCGGCGCGGGCATCGCGGGCGGGGCGCTGCACAACGTGGGCCAGGTGCTCATGGCGATGCTGACCCTGCAGACGGCCAGCCTGCTGTACTACATGGCCATCCTCGTCTTCGTCGGCGCCGTCATGGGCGGCATCACCGGCTCGGTCGTGGTCAGCCTGAAGCAGTTCCTTCCCTATGACCGCCGCAGGCGCTTCGGCTTTACGCAAAACGGCAGGGCGGACGGCGGTTCAGGGGGAACGCCGGGGGCGGCGCCTCCGGACCCCTGCCCTGCGCCTTCCTCCGCGGGTTCCGAAGGAGAACCTCCGGGTCCGAACCTCCTTTGATTCGCCCCGGCGCCGGGCAAGGCGGGCGGACCGCCGCTTCGCTGGGAGCGCACCGGGAAACCGACAGACAAAGCGGAAGGCGCCCAGGCCTTCCGCTCGTGATTTCCGCCGTGTTCCGGGTTTATCCCCCGGCGTTCTTCGCCGCCGGGAACAGCCGCTCCTTCAGCCCGTGCAGGGCGGCGCCGTGGCGGGACTCGTCCCGGGACATCTCGTGCAGCGCGTCGTGGATGGCGTCGTAGCCCAAAGAGGTCGCCAGCTGCGCCAGCTCCTTCTTGTCCGCGCACGCGCGCGCTTCCGCGTCCGCGCGCAGGCCGAGGTTCTCCTGCGTGCTTTTGGAGAAGCCCTCCCCCAGCATTTCCATCAGGCGCCCGGCGTGTTCCGCCTTTTCCTCCGCGACGCGCCGGAAAGCGCCGGCCGCCTCGGGATAACCCTCCCGTTCCGCCGCCCTCGCCATGGCGAGGTACAGCCCGACCTCCCGGCTGTCGGCTTCCAGGCGCTGCTTCAGCGCGCCCACGACGCGGGGATCCGCGCCCCTCGCCAGCCCGGGCACGTGCCCGTCCGGGAAGGTGCGGGCGGTTTCAAGCAATTCAAAAAACTCCCGGCCGACCTTGCAAACCGGGCAGATTTCAGGCGGCTCGTCCCCCTCGTGGATATAGCCGCAGACCTTGCAGACCCATTTTTTCACGCGCGACAGCCCTCGCTTCCGGTCTATCAGATAAAGTGCTTGCGGATGTATTCCGGCGCGTCGGAGTCGTCGCAGCTGACCGACAGGATAAAGGTCAGGTTGCGCTTTTCACCCAGGCTTTCCAGGTTCTTGAAGAACCACTCCGTCTCGTTGGGCTTGACATTGACCAGTTTCAGGAAGGCGTCGATGAACACGACCGTCACGTCGAAGTTCTGCGCCAGCATGCCGCAGAGGAAGCCGAAAAACATCTCCGGCCCCACCATGCCGTACTCGCCCGCGTTGACGAAACGGATTTCGTGCCGCAGGTCGAACATGTATCGGTTGTCGTCGTCCACGAAGACGACGTCGCCCTTCTGGTTCTTGATCGCGTCGTTGGCCAAATCGATGATCCGCTTGGTTTTTCCGGAACCCTTTTTGCCGTGGATGACCTGTATCACGGGACATCCCCCCTTTATCGCTTTCTGGCCGGAGTATACCACAGACGCGGCCTGCCTGCCACCCTCAGCCCCCGCCCTCCCCGCCGCCCGGGGCGCTCAGTTCGCGCAGGCTGGTTTTGCGCGCGCGGCGCAGCATCGTCTCCCGGCGGACCCCGTCCGTGCGGCAGACGCCATGGTATTCACAGAAATCGCAGGCCGGCCGCCCGTCGCTGTTGACCATCGGGGAGCGGGGGATATGGCCGGAGAAAATCAACCGGGCCAGCTGCCGGGCGCGCTCCTGCGCCAGGCCCATCAGCTGCTCCAGCTCCTCCCGGGACAGCAGGTTGTCCGAAGCGCGCAGGCAGCCGTCCGTTTTGATGTAGTCCGCGATGCTGACCGGCGGTTCCCCGCCGTCCACCAGCCGGACGACCCGCACCTGGGCCAGCATCACGCCGGAAAGGCGCAACCTCGCCCGGATTTCCTTTTCGGCCTCCGGCGCGCTCTCCGCCTGCACGATCGGGTCGTCCAGCAGCTGGTAGAAGGCGCCCGCCGGCTCGTGGCCTGCCAGCAGGCTCAGCGCGGCCTTTAGGTAGAGCATCAGCTGCAGCTGCAGCCCGGCTTCGACGTCCCCGGCGGCCAGGCGGGTCTTCCCGGTTTTATAGTCGACCACCCGCAGGTAGTCCTGCCCGTCCAGCACCGCCGTGTCCACCCGGTCCATGGTGCCCAGCAGCTGCAGGCTGCGCCCGTCGCCCAGCTGGATTTCCACCGCCGGCAGGCGGTCGCCCATGCCGAAGCGCAGCTCATGGGCCAGGGGCCTGAAGCCGGAGTTCCGGCTGCCCTCGGTCAGCGCCCAGGCCATGCGCCGGCATACGTCCAGGGTGCGCTGCGCGCCTTCCTTCGCCCGGGGCGTATCCGCCCAGGGCTGCTGCTCCCAGTCTCCGGTCAGCCCGGGAAGCACGCGGTCCATCATCGCCTCCGCCTCCTCCCGGGATACCTGCGGCCAGGCGGGTTCCCTGGCGATTTCATCGGCGAAGGCATCCATGGCCGCGTGGCAGAAGTTGCCCAGGTCCACGGGCCGCAGCGCCCACTCCTTCCGTTCCTGCGGCCTGAGGCCATAGCGGACGAAGTGCCGGAAGGGGCAGCCGGCATAGTTCTCCAGCCGGGTGATGGATACCGTCCCGCGGCCGAATAGCGCCTGCGCCGTTTGGGGAGACAGCCGCTTGTCCGGGTCCTCCGCCGCCTTCCTGTCCCGCAGCGCGTCCGCCGCGCGGCAGTGGGCCGGGCTTTCCTTCAGCCAGGCCCAGGCGTCCTGCCAGTCCTCCCGCAGCGGTTCCCCGGCGGCCATCTTCGCGGCGATTTCGTCCAGCGCCGTATCCGGCGTGAGGGGAACCGGTTCGCCGAAGCGGCCCGCCGCGCCGCCCTCCTCGGCCAGCGCCGGGAAGATCCGGGCCACGCGCTGCAGTTCCGGCAGCGCGCTGATGGCTTCCCCCTGCTCGGTGGACAGGGCGTAGGACAGGTAAAGCCGCTCCCCGGCGGAAGCCATCGCCTTCCACAGATCCAACAGCCGGACGGCTTCCCGGTCGGAAAGCGGCAGGTTCAGCCGCAGGTTCAGCCCGGTTTCCAGCCTCTGGCGCTCCTCGTCGCTGATCAGGGCCTCGTCGGACACGTTCAGGGCGCCGCCGTTGAGCCCCAGGATGAACACGGCCTTTGGCTTCCGGGCCATCACCTGGCCCAGCGCGCCCGATTGCACGCAGTTGTCCTGCGGCGGCAGGGCGGACAGCTCCGTCATGCCCAGCCCCTCCCGCAGCCACGCGGGAAAGCGGCCCAGCGGGATGCGCTCCTGCCCCAGCAGCTCGTCCATCTGCTCCATAAGGCCGATGAGCTGTTCCCACACCTGCCGCGTGCGCAGGGCCTGCTCCGGCAGTCCACGCTCCAGCATTTCCTGCTCCAGCCGGGCTACCCGGCCGTGGGCGTCCAGGCTTTCCAGGAAGGAAAGGACGGCGCGCACCGAGTCCGAGGCGTCCTTCGCCTTCACCAGCGCGTCGCGCAGCGCCAGGACAGGCGCGACCGCCTTTTGCCGGATGGCCTCGGCCGCCTCGCGCTCCTCCGCCCCGCCGCCCTGGAACGGCTGGGTCCAGCGGCTGCCGCGGATGCCGAAGCGCAGCGCCCAGTTCTCCAGCGCCCAGCCCTCCTCCTTCGAAAGCGGGGAAAAGGGGTTCTTAGCGTAAGACAGCACGTCTTCCTGCTTCCACGCGGCGGCCTGGATGCAGTCCAGCGCGTCCGTCAGGCAGCGCACCAGGGAATGGGCCAGTATCGGCTCCTTTTCCGCCAGATAAGACGGGACGCCGTAATCCGCGAACACGGTAGGCAGCTGCCCGGCATAGCCGTCCTGCGCCAGCAGCACGGTCATCTCCCGGGGCTGTGTGCCATTCGCCAGCTCCCGCCGGATTTGCTGGGCGGTCCAGCGCAGCTCCTCATGGGGGGTCTTGCCGGCAAAAATCCGGATGTCCGGCGCGTCCCCCGGCCAGGGCGCTGGCCGCAGGCGCAGGAACTGCCGCCGCAGGTGGTTTAGCGCGGTATCCGGCGCTGCCGGGTCCGGTATCCAGGCGTAGGCCCAGGGCAGGCCGGCGTCCCCCAGCATCCTTGCCATTCGCGCGGCACTGCGCCTGACAGGCAGGAAGGCTTCGCCGTCCGGCGCACTCTCCCGGTCCATCACCAGGGCGATGAGCATACGCCGCGCCTTCCGGGCGCAGGCGGCCAGCAGGCCCAGCAGGGG
>JAPXQZ010000134.1:0-5182 GCA_033813835.1 Clostridia bacterium
GGTTTGTGTTTTGCACCCGGCCTCCGGCCTGGTTGAGGGCGGTCAGCACTGCGGCGTAGTCCGCGTCGAAAGACCGGGTGGACAGTTCCAGCCGCGCGGTGCGGATAATTTTCTGTTGCCCGTCTTCGCTTGTCTTTGCGAGAGACGCATCGGCCATGGCGTTGGATTCCATGGCGCGGGGCGCGGCGGGGGCTGCGGCTGCGTCGGCGGCGCCGCCGTAGGCGCCTCCGTCATTCGCGCTATAGGCTTCGTATCCGGCCTTTTCAGGCACGTTGCCAGTGGCGCTTCTGCGCTCGCGCCCGGCCAGCCAGGTGCCGCCGAACACCAGGATAAGGGCGGCCGCGGCTGCCAGCCAGCGGGTGATTGCGGGGAATTGCTTCACGGGATTGGTCGCCTCCTGTTCTTGGAGTTTCTGCCGCCAGCCCGTTTGGAACGCGGCGGGCACCTCGCCGTCGTCGTTGAGCTCCCGGCAGTCCTCCAGCACCTTCAGGCGCAGGCGGCAAGCAGGGCAGGAAGCAGCGTGTTCCTCCACTTCCCGGCGTTCGCCTTCCGTCAGCGTTCCATCCAGGTACTGGTCCAGGAGGGTTTCAAAACGGTTGCAATCCATCAAGTATCCCTCCCTTCGCCCTTTGGACGCGCGCCCGGCGCAAAAAGTTCCCCGCATTGTGTCAGATAGCGCAGCAGAAGGCGCCGCGCCCGGAATACGCGGCTTTTGACGGTGCCCAGCGGCAGTTCGAGCACCGTTGCGGCTTCCTCATAGGAAAGCCCCTGCAGGTCGACCAATACCTGCGGGGCTCTGAATTCCGCCGGAAGCTGGGCGACAGCGCTCCGCAGAAGCCGCCTGCGTTCGCCCTTCTCCAGCTGTTCAAACAGTTCCGCGGCGCCGTCCGGCACATCCCAGCCGCTTTCGGAAAGCAGGTCCAGGGAAACCGTCGGCCTGCGCTTTCTCAGCGCGTCCATGCAGACCCGCACCGCGATTTTGTATATCCAAGTGGAGAACTGCGCCTCTCCCCGGAAGGAGTCCAGTGCACGGTACGCGCGCAACATCGTTTCCTGGGCGCAGTCCTCCGCATCTTCCCGGTTATTCATGAGGCCAAAGCACGTGTAGTACACCTGCTTTTCCAAAGGCGCCGCCAGTTGTTCAAAGCGCAGCGCTTTTTCGTGCCGGCTTTCTCCCACCGCCACTTCCCCCTCTCCGTTCAAGGATTATACCCATCAAACGCGGCCGGGAGGGGAAACCGTGCAGGCGTCAACCAGCGCCGGCCGTGCGTCAGCCCCCGAAGAGGCGCAGGAAGCGCTCCCACACGTTTTGCGCCTGCGGCTCCTCCGGCAGCTGCTCCGCCTTTTCCGGCGCGGGCACGCCGCCGAACATCATCACAAACTGCAGCGAACGCACCACGTTGCGGGAATCGGCGAAAGAGACAGCTTGTCGTCCCTGAAGACCCTGCATGAAGCTGCCCATGATGCCGCCAACCGCGCCTTCCAGCGGGGAGCCGGCCATCGCCTGGGCCGCGACCCGCTGGTACATTTCTGCGTCCATTTCCATGCGGATGGCAGCCGCCTGGACGCCCTGCATGGAGAAATCCCGCACGTCGGCGCTGAAGCGGTATTCAGCCGGCTGGCCGGGCAAAATCACATAGGACAGCGTGCGGCTGCCGCCTGCGACCGCCTGCGTGGCCTTTTCCGCCTTGATATTGAAGCACTTATCGCTGTCCAGTGTGACGGTCACCTGGAGGGTGAGGCTGTCCGCGTACTGCTTCATCGCCTCGTTGGGCGTTACGAACAGGACAGCCTCCAGGTGCCCGCTGGCGCCGGAGAGGTCCGCCGGAGCCATCTCCTTCCCATCCAGCAGGTACGTGAGGGAAAAGACCCATGGCAGGGTATCAGCCTTCAGTGTCCCCTGGTAGTTGAAGCGCCCCGGGAGCAGGCGGATTGTGGCCAGGCCGTCCCGGTATTCGAACGCCCCGGCCGTGCCCAGCGGCTGCACCTCCGTATAGTCCCCATAGTCCAAGACGTCGGCCGCTTCCGGCGTCTCGAAGGAATTGACCTGATAAACGGCTTCAGCTTTTCCCGCCGGGGACAGGCGTGCGTAAACCACTTCGTCCTTGAAGACCTCAGCCAGCGCCAGCACAGGAACAAACATCACCGTAAGCGCCATGAGGAAGCACAGCAGCCTATATCTCATAAAACCGCCTTTCTGCGTTTGAGCATCGTCTTTTGGATGGGCCAGTCCAGCCACACAAGAATCTGCGGCAGCACGAGCAGCACCATCGTCAGGGAGAAGACTGCGCCGCGACCGATGATGAAGCCCATTTCGCTGATGATGCCGTTCTCCCGGATTAGAAAGCCCAGGGCGTAACCGGCCAGTGCCAGAATCATCGCGGGGGGCATGATGGAACCGGTGGAGACTTTCAGCGCCCACGCGGCCGCGTCGCGCGGCCTGAGCGTTTCCCGCCCCTCCAGGTAGCGCTGCGTCAGCAGGATTCCATAATCAACCGTCGCGCCCAGCTGCACGGAGGAGACGATCTGGTAGCCCACGTAGTTAAGCGTCTCCCCCTGGTAATAAGGGATGCTCATGCTCAGCCAGATGGAGCCCTCGATGACCAGCAGCAGGATGAAGGGGATGGTCAGGTTCCGGAAATTGACCAGCAGGACCAGCCCGACTGAAACGAGGCCGGCCAGGAGCACCTTCAGGTTGTCCCCGGTGATGATGGTCTTCAGGTCCAGGTTCACGGCGCTTTCGCTGAGCAAGAGGCTTTCCTCCGGATAGACGGACGCGGCTGCCCGGCGCACGTCTTCCACCAGCCGGAAGGCGGCCTCCCCCTCATCCTGGGTGCGGGCGGTAAGGATAAAACGGGCGTAGTCCCCTTCATAGAACGGCTCCGTGGCCTCGCGCGGCAGCACCTGGGGCGGGACCTCCACCGACACGACGTCGGCGTAGGACATCACGCCCATTATGCCGGGCACCTGTTGCAGCGCCGCGCTCAGCTTTGCCTCCCGCGCCCGGTCACCCCGGGGCGCCATGACCAGCATCATGCGTTCTTCCCCGAAGCGTTCCTCAATCTGGATTTGTTCCCGCTTCAGCGGGGAATCCGCGGCGTGCATCCCGCTGTTTCCGTACAGGAAGGCGTTTTGCCGCTGGGCAATGAACGCCGGGGGCAGCAGGAGAATCAGCAGGATGGCGAGGGGGGCGCCGAAGCGGATTACCGCGCGCCCGAATCGCCGGAAAGAGGGCATGAGGCTGCGGTGCGCCGTCCGGTCAATCCACTTGACGATGGAAATGGAGAGAGCGGGCAGGATGACCATGACGCTCAGGTAACTCAGCAGCACGCCCTTGGCCAGCACCAAGCCCATGTCCCGCCCGAGGCCGAAGTCCATCAGGATCAGCGCCAGAAAACCGAATACGGTGGTGGAGGCGCTGGAGGCAACGGCGGAGGCGGAGCGCCGGATGGCTGCTTTCATCGCTTCCACCGCGTCCAGCCCCTCGTCGCGCGCTTCGGAAAAGCGGTGCAGCAGAAAGACCGCGTAGTCGATGGATACGGCCAGCTGCAGGACCGCGGAGCAGGCCCGGGTGATATAGGAAATGCTGCCGAAAATGACGTTGGTGCCCTCGTTGAGCAGGATGGCCACGCCGATGACGATGAGGAAGAGCAGCGGCTCCACCCAGTGGCGGGTTGACAGGACGAGGATAAGCAGGCAAAGGGGTACCACGTAATACATGATGGAGGCAATCTGCCCCATGGTAACGTTGACCTGCTGGGCGTTCTCCACCGCGGAGCCTTTCATCAGGGCATCGGGGTACATTTCACGGATGAGGGGCACCAGACGGCTGTCTTCCCCCTCTCTGAGGACAAGCTGGTAGAGAGGCCCGTCGCTGTAGTATTGACCGGAAAGCGTTTCCGGCAGCATTTGGACAGGCGTCGCGCTCAGGTCCGACAGATCGTCCAGCCAGATGACGCTGTCGACGCCCGGGATGGCAGCCAGCGCCTTCTTCTGCTCCAGCGCGTCCGCGACGCCCCGTCCCGGCAGGTAGACCTGCAGGTTGGGCATCTCCGTCTTCACCGCGCCCATCGCCCGCACGGTCGGGGCGTCGGCGGGGAGATAATCGCTGAGGTTGTAGTTGACCTTGACGAACGGCACCGCGAACACGCTGGCTACGCACAGCGCCAGCGCGGCGGCGATAATGAGTTTCCTGTACCGGATAATCCCCTCGCTGATTCGCTTCATCGCTTTCCTTCCCGCGCCCGGGTGTACCAGGCACTTGGGCGGAGTATAGCAGGAATCAATCCGACGCAAAACCTATTAAACAGTTTTGTGTATGTTTAAAGACATAATATCGTTTTCTGGCCTGCCTCCGAATAAATCGGATGGGAGAGGCCGGATGGAACGGGCTTTTGCAATCCCTTGCCCGTTCGCTTATAATAAAGAACGGTCTGCGCAGGCATGCCTGACCAGACCGATTACCGCAGAAGCGACGACAGCGGAGAGTGCCTTGAACCGACCCGAAGACGCCGTCATCCTGATTCCCTCCCTGCACCCGGATGAAAAGCTGGGGCAGTACGTCCGCGACCTTATCGCCCATGGGTTTTCCAGAATCGTCGTGGTAGACGACGGTTCCGGGGAGGCGTACCGGCACTGTTTCGAAGCGCTCAAGGCGCATCCGGAGTGCGAGGTGCTGGGCTACGGGGTGAACCGGGGGAAGGGCTATGCGTTGCGGCACGGCATGCGCCACGTGATGGAGCGATGGCCGGAAGCCCCGGGCGTGGTGACGGCGGATTCGGACGGCCAGCATACGGCGGAGGATTGCCTGCGGGTATCCGAAGTCATGCTCGCGCATCCGGGGCGGCTGGTGCTGGGCTCCCGGGATTTCTCGCTGGAGGGCGTGCCCGGGAAAAGCAGAGCCGGAAACCGGCTGACCAGTTTCTTCTTTGCCCTGCTGTACGGCCGATGGCTGCCGGACACCCAGACGGGGCTGCGCGGCATCTCCCGGCAGCTGCTCCCCCGGATGGCGGAAATACTGGGAGACCGCTTCGAGTATGAGATGAATATGCTCATCCACGCCGCCGGCTGGGGGCTGGGTTTTGAGATCGTCAGCATCCGCACCATTTACCTGGAGCAGAACGCCGGCACCCACTTTCGTCCCTTTCACGACTCGGCGCGCATCTACCGGCTGCTGTTCGGC
>JAPXQZ010000135.1:0-5087 GCA_033813835.1 Clostridia bacterium
GGTGTCTCGGCCGGGGCGCTTTCCGCCAGCGCGGCTGTGGACAATCCCAGCGCCAACAGGGCCAGAATCGTGCGCTTTATTAAAAAATCCTCCTATGTTCTCGCGGGGAACCCTGCCTCATGTCGAGAGCATAGCGGAAGATTGTGGCAAAACTGCGTCATTCCCGGGGTGATTCCGGGGCGGGCTTGCCCTGCCCTCTATCCGCCCGCCGACGCGCCCACTCGTACAGGCAGCCGTCGGTGTTGTTGCGAGCGGTGACCGTCATCCGGCTGATGCCAAGGCGGTCCATCAGCGCGGTCAGCACGGCCAGGCCGGTGGGCAGGATGTGTTCCCGGCCCGGGGGCATGCCCGGCAGGAGGGCGCGCGCCTCCGGCGGGAGCAGGGCCAGCTGTCTCATCACCCTCCCGGCTTCCTCCCGAGTGAAATCCTGGTCTTCCATGTCTCCGGAGTGCGTCGGCCGGCCGATGAGCAGGCCGATGAGCGCCATCCCCGTGCCGCCCACCAGCAGCCAGCGGGCGGGGCGAAAACCCGGATGGAACCGTAGGCCCTGAAGCAGCGCATCCGCCTGCGAAACAGCGAGCTCCAGGCCTTCGGGGCTGTCCACCGGGCAACTCCCAAACAGCCGGGACGCGCCCAGCTGCAGGCTGCGGGCGGAATGCACCTTCTCCCGCGTGCCCAGGGCGATTTCGGTGGAGCCGCCGCCGATGTCGACGACGCCCAGCCGCTCCCCCGGCCCGAAGGGCCAGGCCGCGCCCAGAAACGCCCAGGCCGCTTCCTTCCGGCCGGAAACAATCCGCATGGAAAGCCCCGTGTCCTCCCGGATGGCTTCCGCCAGCGGCCGCGCGTCCCTCGCGTCGCGCACCGCGCTGGTGGCGGTCAGCCGCACGCGCCGGGCGCCCGCGTCCAGGGCCTGCCGGTACAGCAGGGCGACGGCCTCCCGCGCGCGATTTACGGCGTCCGGCACCAGCGCGCCGTTTTCAAGGGACAAAAAAAGCCGCGTTTCCTGGCGGCCGCGGACCGGCCGGCCCAACCGCGAATCCAGGTCGGCGGTCAGCATGCGGGTGGAGTTGGAACCGACGGCGATGACGCCGGCGCGCAGAACCGTCGGGCTCACGGCGGGGGCGCCTGCGTGGCCGCCGGCGCATCCCGGGGCGGCAGGCCCAGCACCTCCGGGTTGGTGACCACAAAGCGGATTTCGCCTGGGAACAGGTAGCCATACTTGTTGCGGGCCTCCCCGGCGATAAACTGGTCAGTCTGCGCCAGCTTGACCTGCGCGGTCAGCCGCAGCACCTCCTGCTCCTTCTGGAACACCAGGTCGCCCGCCTGGGTGATGACGCCGCGCAGATGGTCGATGCCCGCGTCATAGCTGCCCGCCGCCACCCAGCCCATCAGCACGATGGCGCAGAAGGCCGCGGCCACGGCGTACCAGGGCACGCGGACCTGCCTTAAGCGCCACAGCGCCGGCGCCCGCCGTTTTTCCCCGCCGCCCTCCGGGGTATGGCTTCCCTGCGCGTCCATCGCTTCAGCGGGGGGTCAGTTCCACCAGGCGCGGCTGCTGGGACAGATCCTCCCGCGTGACCCGCAGGAGGGGCTGCACGGAGGGCTCCAGCGGCGCCATCGCCTGCAGGAAGGGCTGCAGGGTATCCACCTTCTGGATGCCGCCCCGCTCGGTGCGGTAATGCATGGGGATGACCACGCGGGGCTGCAGGATCCGGATTGTTTCCGCCGCCTGGGCGGCATCCAGCGTATAGGTGCCGCCCACGGGAATCAGCAGGACGTCGGGCATGAACAGCCTGTTCTTCAGTTCCTCCTCCGGCACCTCGCCCAGGTCGCCCAGGTGCAGCACCTTCAGCCCGTCCGCCTCCAGCAGGAAGCACAGGATCTGCCCGCGCTGCTTCCCTCCCTCCCCGTCGTGCCAGGCGGGTGTGCCCGTCAGCGCCACCCCGGGCAGGGGTGTATGCCGCCCGGCGGTGTCGACGACCACGGGTTTTCCGTCCACCTTGTCCACATAGTCATGGTCGAGATGGTGGTGGGACACGGCGACCGCGTCCGCGCGCACCCGCCGCATCGGGAAGCCGACCTGCGTCGGGAAGGGGTCGAACAGCACGCGCTGGCCTTTGGCGGTCTCCGCCAGGAACTCCGCGTGCCCGTGGTAGGTGATCAGCATCGTTCTTCCGTCCTTTCCCCCAGGCTGCGCAGCAGCGGGGCGTAGAAGGGCGCGGGCGCCCGGCGCGCCCGCAGGCTTTTCGCCAAAGACGCGCCGGCCAGGGCGGAAAGCGCCGCGTAATCCTCCCGGTCCCAGGCCAGCAGCGCCGCCCGTGCCTCTGGGTAGCGGTCTTCCGCCCATGCGCCCGGGTGCCGCTCCAGGATCCGGCACAGCCCCCAGTCCCCCGGGTCCGGCGCCGGCAGGCTTTCCTCCAGCGAGGAAAAAAAAGCGCGGCAGCGCGCCGGCGTCCAGGTCAAAAGCAGCAACCCGTTTTCCTCCCGGGTCTGCCAGCCGGACTGCCTGAGGCGCGATAGGGCGTGCCCGGCTTCACAACTGTCCGCCCAGCGGCGGGGCGCGTCGCTGACCAGCAGCGCGCGGCCTTCCCGGTCGCGCCGGACGAAGGCCCGGCCGCCCAGGAGCTCCCGGGCCTCCCGGGCCGCAGGCTCAAGCCTGCCCGACCTGCTTGTTGGTCTCAAAGGCGATGTCCAGCTTGTGCACCGAGGTGTAGTGCCCCTGGATGTCCAGCTGGTAGCGCAGGCTGACCTCTCCGTCGCCCTCCTTGGAAATCCGGTAGTCCACCTGGGTGGGGAAGATGCCCATGTCCAGGTCGCCGTAGGGCGTGCGGTAGCTGCCCTCGTAGCGGCGCCCCTTCTGGAACACCAGGTCGCTGCCGAAGGAACCCTTGCGCGCCACGGTGACCACGCCATCGCCCATGGTCATGGTGATGTCGTGCTTTTCGCCGCTGTCCGCCTGCCGCTCGGTATAGCGCAGCTTCCACATCTTCGGGCTGCCCGACAGCGTGCCGAAGGTGGTCATGCGCATGGCCTCGTCTTCTTCGCTGCGGTTGTAGGCCACGCCCGTGACGGTCAGCTTGACCGGCCTGCTCTTCATCGACTCCACCTCCTGTCTGCCCTGATTATAGCATACCCCCGCCGCAGCGCAACGAGGCGGGGCGCGGAGAGGGAGGAGACGCCGGGGATGGCATCCCCGGGCCCCTGCCCGGGGCGTTCCGCCCCAGACCCCGTCCGCAAAGAAATCATGATCCCCTTCCTGATACAGCCGCCCCGGAAGCCGGGGCGGCAGGGACGGCAATGCAGTTCAGGGCGTCCCGCGTCTCAGTTTTACGGGCCGGGGCGCAGCAGATGGAGCGACTGCAGGGACGTTTCCATGTCCCCGTCGACCCGCACCTCCGCGCAGTACCGCACGCCGGAGGATTCCTCCAGAATCGCCTGCAGGGTCAGCACGTCGAAGGGCGGCGCATTATTGGAAGGCACGTTGTGGGCAACCGCCACGGAGCCGATGGAAACGACCCGGAAGCGCAGCGGCCTCTTCTGGTTCATCAGGCGAACCGTATCATGGACGAGCTTGTCGCGTTGCTTCACGGCATCTCGCAGCCGGTCGACTGCGGCATCCCCGCCAAACTGGCGCGCCTGGTTCTCAACTTCCCGCATGTCTAACAGCTCCCCTGTGCTGCTCCCGAATCCCGCGCCACGGGAAGTGGAACTTCCGATCGGGCCCGGGACGCGTTGGTAGACCAGCTTGTAGACCGTTTTGATGGCGTCCTCCCAGCCCAGCTTGGCGCGCAGGCGCTGCACGTGCATGTCCACCGTGCGCGTGCCGCCCATGTAGTCATACCCCCAGGCCGCCGGTATGCCATGCCCGGTTTTGAAAGTTGTCATGGAGATGTAACGGGCGCGCTGGTATACTCAGGCTATGGAACCGACCGTGCGCGGGAAGGAGCGCCTGATGAAACACCGCTGCCTGGCTGCCTCTGTGCTCGTTGTTGTCCTGCTGGCCCTTTCGGCTGTCCCGGCCCGGGCAGGGGACGCGCGGCTGCGGGAGGCCTTCGCGGCCGCCGCCTTCCGGCCGGAGTACGACGCGCAGGGCGGTGACGCCCTGCGCCGCTGGGCAGGCCCCATCCGCGTCTTCGCGGGCGGGGAAACGACCCGGGAGGACCTGGGCACCCTCTACGCCTTTCTTGAAGAACTGGCGGAGAAGGTGGAAGGCCTGCCGGCGGTCGGCGTCGTGTTGCAGGAAGAGGAAGCCAACCTGACCGTCTGGTACGCGCCCCTGGAAGAGCTTTCCCGGTACGAGCCCGGCTACGTCAGCGGCAACTGGGGCTATTTCGCCTTCCGGTGGAACGCGGCGCAGGAAATCAACCGGGTCAACGTCGTCATCGCCTCGGACGTGACCGACCAGGCGGCGCGCAACCACCTGCTGCTGGAGGAAATCACGGGCGGGCTGGGCCTTGCCAACGACATCGATACCGAAAAAGACAGCATCCTCTACCAGCCCTGGACCACCACCCAGCAGCTGAGCGACCTGGACTGGCAGCTGCTCAACCTCCTCTACGACCGCCGGGTCACACCCGGCATGGACACAGAAACCGCGCTCAGGGCGCTGGGGCTGTAAGCCCGGGGCTTCTGACCCCGCCCCGCACGGGACGCCGGGAAGACGAGCCCGCTTTGCGCCTGAAAAGCCCTTGTGCTATACTTTGCCCACGTAAAACGCATGAAAAGGGGCGGCCATGGCGTTTATTGATATCATCGCGGCCAAGAAGCTCGGCAAGGCGCTGACCGAAGCGCAGATCGGCGCGTTTGCCCGCGCGGCCGCGGATCCCGCCACGCCGGACTACCAGCTGGCGGCCCTGCTGATGGCCATCCGCCTCAACGGCATGGACGCGCGGGAGACCGCGCAACTGACCCTCGCGATGGCGAAGACCGGCGACATGCTCTCCCCGGACGTGGGCGGCGTCCCGGTGGACAAGCACTCCACCGGCGGCGTGGGCGACACCACCACCCTCATCCTGGCGCCCCTGGTGGCCGCCTGCGGCGGCAAGGTGGTCAAGATGTCCGGCCGCGGCCTGGGCCACACCGGGGGC
>JAPXQZ010000136.1:0-5083 GCA_033813835.1 Clostridia bacterium
CCGCTCGTTCCCGCGCTTGAAGTGGCCGGTGACCTGCGCCAGCAGCGGCTGCAGGGCTTCCGGCTCCGCGCCCCGCGCGGCGCGCAGGAACTTCAGGGAGGCCACGCCGCCCAGCTCCTTCGCCGCCCGCCCCCAGCGGAGGACCGTCACCCGGCCGTCCTTGCCCTCCCGGCAGGAATAGGGCGCCTGCTCAAGCCGCGAAAGCCCGGGGTTCTTCTCCCGGGTCCCGTTTTCCTTTTCCATGCCCCCCCCTTTCCATTGAGCTCCGTTTCCGGGAAGGTACCCGCCGGATTGCGCTGCCGGCGCCGCAAACGCTATAATGGCGCGACCGCGGGAACGGAGGGAATGTATGGAGTGGCTGGAGGCGTCCGTCGCGACCACGGGAGAAGGCGCCGAGCGGGTGTCCGACGCGCTGATGGCTTCCGGCGCCAGGGGCACGCAGATTATCGACCGGGCGGAGATGCTGGCCTTCCGGGGCCAGCCCGGCTATGGGGAGCTGTTCGGGGAAGAACTCTTTTCGGGGCTGCCGGAGCACGCGGTGGTCAAGGCCTGGTTTTCAAGCCTTCAGGACCTGAACGCCGCGCGGGCGGCCGTGGCGGCCCTGCGGGCTTCCGGCGGGGCGGGATTGGGGCCGCTCTCTTTTGAGACAGCCGCGGTCAAGGATGAGGACTGGGCGGAAAACTGGAAACAATACTACAAGCCCGTCCGCGTCGGGAAACGGATTGTCATCAAGCCCGGCTGGGAGCCGTATTCGCCCGCCCCCCGGGACCTGGTCATCGAGATGGACCCGGGCATGGCCTTCGGCACCGGCACGCACGAGACGACGCGGCTGTGCCTCCGGTTGATTCAGAAGCATTTCTCCGGCGGCCGCGCGCTGGACGTGGGCACCGGCACGGGCATCCTGGCCATCGCCCTGGCGAAGCTGGGGGCGGGCGGCGTCGTGGCGGTCGACCTCGACCCGGTCGCGGTGCGGGTGGCCGGGGAGAACGTCAGACGCAACGGGCTGGAGGATGCAATTGTCGTGATGGAGGGCGACCTGGCGCGGGGCGTTTCGGGCCGGTTTTCCTTTGCCTGCGCCAACATCCTGGCCGACGCCGTCATCAGCCTGGCGCCCGGGCTTTATCCCCTGCTGGCGCCCGGCGGGCGCTTCCTGGCGTCCGGCATCATCCGGGAGCGGGAAGGAGACGTGCTGACCAAATGCCAGGCGGCCGGGTATACCTTGAAGGACCGGGAAACGGAGGGCGAGTGGGTGGCCCTCCTGATGGAGCGCGGGCATGCCTGACTTCTTCTGCGGGCCGGAGGCGGGCGGGCTGGCGCCCCTTTCCGCGGAGGACGCGCGGCACGCACTGAAGGTGCTGCGGCTACGCCCGGGCGAACAGCTCAAGGTCATTGTCGACGGCCGGCGGTACCGCGCGGCGCTGGAAACGCGGGACGGCGCGGCTTTCGCGCGGCTGCTGTCCCCACTGCCGGGCAGCGAGGCCCGCACGGCCGTCACCCTTTACCAGGGGCTGCCCAAGGGCGACAAACTGGACAGCGTGGTGCGGCAGGCGACGGAGCTGGGCGTCACGGCCATCGTGCCCTGTGCCTTCGCGCGCAGCGTACCCCGGCCGGAGAGCGAGGGCAAGAAAACCGAGCGCCTGCGCAAGATCGCGCGCGAGGCGGCGATGCAGTCCGGCCGGACCGTGGTCCCCCGGGTGGAGGACACGGTGGACTTCAAAGGCCTGCTGGAGCGGCTGCCCCGGCATCGGCAGGCGCTGGCGGCCTACGAGGGGGAGCGCGGGCTGACCCTGCGGGCGGCGTATCACAGCGCGGACGACGTCGCCCTCGTCATCGGGCCGGAGGGCGGGTTCACGCCGGAGGAAATCCGGGCGATGCCGGCCGTCCCCGTCACGCTGGGGCCGCGGGTGCTGCGCACGGAAACCGCCGGCATCGTCGCGCTGGCGATGATCCTGGCCCTAGCGGACGACTTCGCCGGGCACTGAATGAAAGGACGCCCCTTGGCCAAGACCGTTTCGTTTTACACCCTGGGCTGCAAGGTCAACCAGTACGACAGCCAGGCGATGCTGGAAAAGTTCCTGGAAGCCGGCTATGAGCGGGTTGACGCCGGCGCGCCCGCGGACGTGAGCGTGGTGGTGACCTGCGTGGTGACCGCCGCGGGCGAGCAGAAAAGCCGCCAGGCGCTGCACCGTGCCCAGCGGCAGAACCCGGGCACCCTGCTGGTCGCCGCGGGCTGCCTGGCCCAGAAGGACGCCGACAAATTGGCCGGGCTGGGCGCGCGGCTGATTCTGGGCAACAAGCACCGCGACCAAGTGGTGGAGCTGCTGGAGCAGGCCGTGCGCGAAGGGCGGCGGCTGGTCGCCGTGGAGGACGTGCGCGGCGCGCCCTTTGAGGAGCTGCGGATTTCCAGCCAGGAGGGCCGGACGCGGGCGGTCATGAAAATCCAGGAGGGCTGCGACCGGTTCTGCGCCTACTGCATCATCCCGTTCGTCCGGGGCGGCATCCGCTCCCGCAGCCCGGAGAACGTCCGGGCGGAGGCGCTGCGGCTCGCGGCCGCGGGCTACCGCGAAATCGTGCTGACCGGCATCCACCTGAGCAGCTACGGGCGGGACCTGCACGAGACCACGCTGCTGGACGCGGCGCGCGCCGCGGCGGTGCCCGGTCTGCCGCGGCTGCGGCTGGGCTCGCTGGAGCCGGTCGTGGCAACGGCGGCCTTCGCGTGGGCGTTAAAGGACATCAAGGCGGTGTGCCCGCAGTTCCACCTGTCGCTGCAGTCGGGCTCCGACGCGGTGCTTAAACGGATGCGCCGCCGGTACACGGCGCAGGAATATCGGGCGTCCGCGCAGGCGCTGCGGGACGCCTTCCCGGGGTGCGCGCTGACCACCGACGTGCTGGTCGGCTTCCCGGGGGAGACGGAAGAAGAGTTCGAGGAGACGCTCGCCTTCTGCGCGGAGATCGGCTTCGCCCGGCTGCACGTGTTCCCCTTCAGCGCCCGGGCGGGCACGGCCGCTTACGGGATGCCGGGCCAGCTGCCCCGATCGGTCAAGGCGCAGCGGGCGGTCAGGATGGCGAAGCTGGGCCGGGAGCTGTCCGAAAAGGCCCGCCGCGCCCTGCTTGGCACCTGCCCGGAGGTGCTCTTTGAGCAGGCGGACGCGGACGGCGTCGCGCAGGGGCATACGCCGGACTACTACCCCGTGCGGGCTTCTGGCGGACAGCCGGGTCAACTGGCGCAAGTCCGCCTGGACGCGCTGGAGGGCGACGGGTTCGCAGGAACCCTTTTATAGGCAGGCGGTCGTTTTCGTTGACAGGCCCGCGGGCACGGGGTATCCTCTGGTGGATTCGGAAAACGCAATGCCCCATCACGCGAAAGGAGGGAAGCGAATGGCTGCTTCCCTCGCCATCCTGACGGAGGCCAGCTGCGACCTGAGCGCGCAGCGGCTATCAGAACTGGACGTCACCGCGATTCCCATGCCCATGAAGGTCAACGGCCAGGCCTTCCAGCACTGCCCGAACGGGCGGAACCTTTCTTTTGAAGACTATTACGCGAAGCTGCTGGAGGCGGTGGCGGAGCGGGCGGCGGACCTGAAGGACCAGGTGGTCTACATCAGCCACGCCGACGTGCGGGAGATTGCGGAAAGCCTCGCACAGCGCATCCGCCTGGCCGGCGCCAGGGAAACGGTCATCACCCTGCTGGGCCTGCGATCGCCGGGCATTTCGGGGTGGGCGGCATCGGGGTCGCCTTCCTGGCCGGCGCCCGCTGATGCGGTGAGGCCAGGCGGTGAGGCAAGCAACGGATAGAAGGAGGAAAACCACGTGGAAAACTGCCTGTTCTGCGCCATTGCCCGGGGGGAGATCCCCTGCGACGCCGTGTACGAGGATGAGGAACTGCTGGCCTTCCGGGACATCCACCCGCAGGCGGAGCGGCACGTGCTGATCATCCCCAAACAGCACCTGGACGGCATGAACGGCTTGGACGGGGCGGAGGACGCCCTGCTCGCGCGGCTGCTGCGCGCCGCGGCCATTGTCGCGAAAAAGGAGGGCATCGGCGAGAGCGGGTACCGCCTGGTCTCCAACTGCGGCCCGGACGCCTGCCAGAGCGTCCCCCACCTGCATTTCCATGTGCTGGGCGGGCGCCCGCTGAGCGGCAAGATGGGCTGAATGCGGAAAACGCCGCGCGCCGGGACGGTTTGCGCCCGACGCGCCTCCAGGCGAAGGAAGCGCCCGCGGGCGCTTTTTCTATTGGGAGACCGGGAAACACCCTCCGCCGCCCCCCTCCCGCCGGGCGGACGGCATCGGACGCCCCTGTACGACTTTGGTATTTCGCTTGCAAGGACAGGCGGGCTGGTATATAATTCCCCGGGCGGGCGGAATACGCCCCGCATCGGGAGGCGGGTGAGGCGGATGCAGGACATCACGTGGGCAACGCTCAAGCGCATCGCGGCGGACCAGGTGGGGGAAATCCACCGCCGGGCGGTGCTGCTGGAGCGGATTGACGCCATCGGGCCGGTCGGCCGGCGCACGCTGGCGGCGTCCATGCAGCTGTCCGAGCGGGAGGTGCGCGCCGCCGCGGAGGCGCTGCGCGAGGAGGGGCTCATCACCCTGGGCACGGCGGGGATGAAGCTGGCGCCCGCGGGGATCAAAATCCTGCCGGAGGTACGGCGGCTGTGCCGCTCCTTCAGCGGGCTGCACGAGCTGGAGGCGGCGCTGAAAAAGCTGCTGCCGGTCAAAAACCTGACCCTGGTGCACGGGGACGCGGACGCGGACCGGGTCGTGCTGGTGGGGCTGGGGCGCGCGACGGCGCAGGTGCTGGAACAGGTGCTGCACGACAACATGATCATCGCCGTGTCCGGCGGCGGCACGATGAGCGAGGTCGCGCGCGCGATGTCCCCCGTGGCCGGCAACATCATGGTGGTCCCCGCGCGGGGCGGCTTCGGCCGGATGGCGCAGATGCAGGCGGACGCCGTGGCGGGGGAACTGGCCCAGCGCATCGGGGGGGACTACCGGCTGATGCACCTGCCGGAGGGCATGGACCAGGAAACGCTGAAGAAGGCGGCCAAGCTGCCGGGCGTGCGCGCCACGCTGGCGC
>JAPXQZ010000137.1:0-1251 GCA_033813835.1 Clostridia bacterium
CGGGCCGATCTCGTTGACGGGGCCCGTGCAGGAGGGGCAGCCGTTTTCGCAGCCGCAGTTCCGGGCGACAGAGAGCGCGTGGGCGGCCAGCATCCTGCGCATCAGGAAGGCCTTTTCGCTTAGCCCGATGCCGCCGGGGCAGTTGTCGTAGAGGATCAGGGTGGGCAAGTCGGTGAAGGGGCACTTGACCTGATAGGCCACCGCCAGGTCGCGGGGGGAACACATCAGGTACAAGGGCGCCACGATGCGCAGCAGGTTGGACACGCCCAGCATGCCGTTTTGCAGGCTGTCGTTGCCATACCGGGCGGCCAGTTCCTCCGGCAGGGTGAGCCACATGGCGGTGGTGTGCATGTCCGTCTCCGGCAGCCGCACCGGGCCGTAGCCCAGGGACTCGCCGGTGTCCAGCTTCATCTTCTTGAAAATCTTCACCAGGCTCGTCACCTTGACCTCCCCGTGCGCGGCGTTGCCCTCCCTGCGCTCCACGTCCAGCAGGCTCAGGCTGATGTTGAGGTCCGCGTCGGTATAGTAGTCGACGTTCACGCGGCGAATGAAGGCCTTGCAGGCGTCGAAGTCCAGCTTCTCCACCTGGTACTGGGCGCCCTCGTGCATATAGATCGCGTTCTCGTGCAGCAGCATGGGCACGGTGAAGCGGTCCATCTCCCCCACCACGCGCACGCGGGCGGGGTCGGTCACGTCCATGATGAGGAAGTTCTCCGTCATCGCGGTGCGCAGGCTGATCTCGCTGGCGGGGAAGTCCTCCGCCGACCAGAAATAGCTGTCGTCCACTCTCCTGACGATGCTGGACTCCGAAAGGAACCGGATCAGGCTGTCGCTGCCGGGCGCGTTGCCGAAGGCCTCGCCCTCCTTGAAGGGCAGCTCGTAGGCGGCGCACTTGAAGTGGTTGAGCAGCACGTAGAGGTTGTCCGGGTTGGTCAGCGCGTTTTCCGGCGACTGGGCGTAGAAATACTCCGGGTGCGTGATGATGTACTGGTCGATCGGCGCGCTGGAGGCGACCAGGATCGTCAGGCTGGGCCCCAGCCGGCGCCCGGCGCGGCCTGCCTGCTGCCAGGTGCTGGCGATCGTGCCGGGGTAGCCGCACAGCACGCAGGCATCCAGGGAGCCGATGTCGATGCCCAGCTCCAGCGCGTTGGTGGACACCACCACGTCCACCTGCCCGCCCCGCAGGCCGCGCTCGATGTCCCGGCGCTCCTGCGGCAGGTAGCCGCCCCGGTAGCCGCGCACGGAGGCGGC
>JAPXQZ010000137.1:1261-5046 GCA_033813835.1 Clostridia bacterium
CCTTCAAGGCCTTTGTCAGCACCTCCACCTGCACCCGGCTTCTGGCGAAGACGATGGTGGGCACCTGGTTGGCCAACAGCATCGCGGCCAGCCCCCGGGTCTCGTGGAGGGCGCTTTTGCGGATGCCCAGCTGGCGGTTGACGACGGGCGGGTTGTAGAAGACGACGTGCTTCTCCCCTGCCGGCGCGCCGGAGCGGTCCACAATCCGCACCTCCCGCCCGGTCAGCTTGAAGGCCAGCTCGCCGGGGTTGGCGATGGTGGCGCTGCAGAGGATGAACTGCGGACGGCTGCCGTAAAACGCGCACAGCCGCATCAGGCGGCGCAGCACGTTGGCCAGGTTGGCGCCGAAGACGCCGCGGTAGGTGTGGATTTCGTCGATGACGATATAGCGGAGGTTCTCGAACAGCTTGACCCACTTGGTGTGGTGGGGGAGGATGTTGCTGTGCAGCATGTCGGGGTTGGTGACCACGACGTGCCCCGCCTGGCGGATGGCCTTGCGCGCGGCGGCGGGCGTGTCCCCGTCGTAGGTGTAGGTCTTGATGTCCGCGCCCATCAGGTTGATGAGGCCGTACAGCTCCGCTACCTGGTCCTGGGAGAGCGCCTTGGTGGGGAAGAGGTAGAGGGCGCGGGCGTCGTCGTTCTCCAGGATGGCGTTGAGGATGGGCACGTTGTAGCACAGCGTCTTCCCGGACGCCGTGGGCGTGACCACGCAGACGTCCTGGCCGGACAGCGCCAGCGCGACGGCCTCCGCCTGGTGGGTATAGGGCCTGTCCACCCCGCGCAGGGCGAGGGCGCCGGTCACGCGGGGATGCACCTGTTCCGGCCAGGCGGCGTGGCGCGCGGGCTTCGCGGGGATGACCTCCCAGTGGCTCACGCAGTCCAGAAAAGCGGCGTCGCCGCGCAGCTTGTCCAACAGTTGCTCTACGTTCATGTTCCGCCTCCAAGTGCCTGGAAGTATAGCAAACCGCCCGGCGCTCCACAAGGCGTCCGGGCATATTTACGAACATTTGTTCCGGTGTCCGGCACGTGCGGGCGCGTCCCCCGCGCGGTTCGCGGGCCGGGGTTCTCCGTTGACAGCGCCGGGTGATAAACATAGAATGTTAAATTGTGTGAAAATCGGCCTTCATTCACAGGGCGCCCGCCGGACGGCGGCGCCGGAGCGGAACGGCAGGGGGACGGCGCGGATATGAAGCACTATCTGGAGACGGTGGAATCGGTTCTGCAGCATACCGGAAGCGGGGCGCAGGGGCTCAGCGCGCAGGAAGCGCAGCGCCGGCTTGAAGCCAACGGCAAGAACAAGCTGAAGGAAGAGAAAAAGGCAACGCTGCTGCAGCGCTTCCTGGAGCAACTGAAGGACCCGATGCTCCTCATCCTCATGTCCGCGGCGGCGGTGTCCGGCGTGACCAGCGCGATGTCGGGGGAGGGCCTGACGGACGTCTACGTCATCATAGCCGTCGTGCTCCTAAACGCCATCCTGGGCGTCTACCAGGAGAACAAGGCGGAGAAGGCCATCGAGGCGCTGCAGACGATGTCCGCGGCCGTTTCCAGCGTCCTGCGGGACGGGCAGGTCATCCAGGTGCACTCCGAGGACCTGGTGGTGGGCGACGTCGTGCTGCTGGACGCGGGCACCGCCGTGCCGGCGGACTGCCGCATCATCGAGAGCGCCAGCCTGCAGATCGAGGAGGCCGCGCTGACCGGGGAATCGGTGCCCGTCTACAAGGAAACGGGCGCCATGGCCCTAAACGGCGCCAAAGACGTCTCCCTGGGCGACCGAAGGAACATGTGCTACATGGGTTCGACCGTCGTCTATGGCCGCGGCCGCGCGGTGGTGGTGGCCACGGGCATGGACACGCAGATGGGCCGAATCGCCGACGCGATTTCCAGGACCGTGGAGGGCGAGACGCCGCTGCAGATCAAGCTGGGCCAGCTGAGCAAGATGCTCACCTACATGGTGCTGGCCATCTGCGCCTTCATCTTCGTGTTCAGCATCGTGCGCACCGGGGACTTCCATCTGCAGGCCATCCTGCGCACCTTCATGATCGCCGTCTCCCTCGCCGTCGCCGCGATCCCGGAGGGGCTGGCGACGGTGGTGACCATCGTGCTCTCCGTGGGCGTCACCAACATGAGCCGCCGCAACGCCATCATCAGGCGGCTGACGGCGGTGGAAACCCTGGGCTCCACCCAGGTCATCTGCTCGGACAAGACCGGCACCCTGACCCAGAACCGGATGACGGTGGTGGACGAGAAGACGGCCGACCGCGCGCTGCTGGCGCACGGCATGGCGCTGAGCTCCGACGCGGAGTGGGTCAACGGGCAGGCCGTGGGGGAGCCGACGGAAAACGCGCTGGTCGCGTACGCCGCCGGCATGGGGATGGACAAGAACGCCCTGAAGGAGCAGTACCGCCGCGTGGGCGAGGCGCCCTTCGACTCGATGCGCAAGCTGATGTCTACCATCGTCAGGGACGGCGCCGGCAGCCTGCGGCAGTACACCAAGGGCGCGCCGGACGAGCTGCTGCGCCGTTGCGACAAATGGTGGGACGGCCGGCAGGAACGCCTGCTGGACGACGACAAGCGCCGCGAAATCCTGGAGGACAACCGGGAGATGGCCAGCCGGGCGCTGCGCGTGCTGGCCGGCGCCTACCGCGACTGGGCGGCGATGCCGCAGGACCAGAAGCCCGGCACGCTGGAAAGGAACCTGACCTTCGTCGGCCTGGTCGGCATGCTCGACCCCGTGCGGCCGGAAGTCATCCCGGCGATTGAGGAATGCAAGCAGGCCGGCATCCGCCCGGTCATGATCACCGGCGACCACAAGGACACCGCGGTCGCCATCGCCCGGCAGCTGCAGATGATTTCCTCCGCCGACGAGGCCGTGACCGGCGCGCAGCTGGACCAGATCAGCGACGAGGAACTCCGGGACACCGTCAAAAACTACTCCGTCTACGCGCGCGTGCAGCCGGAGCACAAGGTGCGCATCGTAACCGCCTGGCAGGAAAACGGCAAGGTCACGGCGATGACCGGCGACGGCGTCAACGACGCCCCCTCCATCAAGAAAGCCGACATCGGCGTGGGCATGGGCATCACGGGCACGGACGTGACCAAAAACGTGGCGGATATGGTGCTGGCCGACGACAACTTCGCCACCATTGTCAACGCCGTGGAGGAAGGCCGCCGGATTTACGACAACATCCGCAAGGCCATCCAGTTCCTGCTGTCCTCCAACCTCTCCGAGGTGCTGTCCATCTTCGTGGCCACGATGATCGGCTTCATCATCCTGGAACCCATCCACCTCCTGTGGATCAACGTCATCACGGACACCTTCCCTGCCCTGTCCCTGGGGTTTGAAGCCCCGGACCCGGACGTGATGAGCCGCCAGCCCCGGGACAAGAACGAGGGCGTGTTCGCCGGCGGCATGGGCTGGGACGCGCTCTACCAGGGCGTGATGGTGGCCGTCCTGACCCTGATCGCCTACTTTATCGGCCACTATGTGGAAAGCGGCGTCTGGGAGTTCGTCCCGCTGAGCCAGGGGCTCTCCCACGACGGGGTGACGATGGCGTTTTTGACGATGAGCATGGCGGAGGTCTTCCATTCCCTGAACCTGCGCTCCATCCGCGGCTCCATCTTCAGCCTCAGGACTCACAACAAGTTCCAGTACTACGCAATGGCCGTCTCCTTCCTGCTCACGGCGGCGGTCATCTACGTGCCCTTCCTGCGCGACGCCTTCAAGTTCGAGCACATCAGCCTTTACGAGTTCGGCATCTCGATGCTGCTGGCCGTGAGCGTGATCC
>JAPXQZ010000138.1:0-5038 GCA_033813835.1 Clostridia bacterium
AAGAAGGACTTCCCCTTGGTCACAACCGGGGAAGACGTGACAGCCGCCGTCCGCAGCTACGCGCTGGACAAGGTGCGCCACGTCTTTGATACCTTCGACCGGCAGGAGCGCCAGGGCCGCGAGGAGGATCTCAGGACCGACGTGAAAGCCCGCTTCGCGGAGGAGTTCGCGGGGCGCGAGAACGAAATCGGCGACGCGCTATACGACCTGAACAAGGAAGTCATGCGCCGGAAGATCATCAACGAGGGCGTGCGTCCGGACGGCCGGGGGGAAGAAGACGTGCGCAGCATCTGGTGCGAGGTGGGCATTCTGCCCCGCGCCCACGGCAGCGCCGTGTTCACCCGCGGGCAGACCCAGGCGCTGACCGTCACCACCCTGGGCTCCCTCCGGGAGGCACAGATGCTGGACGGCCTGTCCAACGAGGACACCAAGCGCTATATCCACCACTACAACATGCCGCCTTACGCTACCGGCGAAGCCGGGCGGATGCGCTCGCCCGGACGGCGTGAAATCGGGCACGGCGCGCTGGCGGAGCGCGCGCTGGAGCCAGTCATCCCCAGTGAAACCGAGTTTCCCTACGCGCTGCGGCTGGTCAGCGAGATCCTGTCCAGCAACGGTTCTTCCTCCATGGCGTCGGTCTGCGGCAGCACCCTGTCGCTGATGGACGCGGGCGTCGCCATCAAGGCGCCGGTCGCCGGCGTCGCGATGGGGCTGATCAAGGACGAGGACAGCGGCAAGGTGTCCGTGCTGACGGACATCCAGGGGCTGGAGGACTTCCTGGGGGACATGGACTTCAAGGTGGCCGGCACCATGAACGGCATCACCGCCATCCAGATGGACATTAAAATCAAGGGCATCGACAAGCCCATCCTGAAGCGCGCGCTGGAGCAGGCGCTCCGGGGCCGGCTGCACATCCTCAAGATCATGCTGGATACGCTGCCCGAGCCGCGCAAGCAGCTGAGCAAATACGCGCCCAAGATCATCACCTTCTTCATCAACCCCGACAGAATTCGCGAGGTTATCGGCCCGGGCGGCAAGATGATCAACAAGATCATCGCGGATACGGGCGTCAAGATCGACATCGAGGACGACGGCCGCGTCGCCATCGCCACGCCGGACGAGGAGGCGGCTGCCAAGGCGCGCCGCATCATCGAGGGTATCGCCAAGGACGTCGAGGTGGGCGAGGTGTACGAGGGCAAGGTGGTCCGCATCCTGAGCACCATGGGCGCCTTCATCGAACTGCTGCCCGGCAAGGACGGCCTGCTGCACATCTCCAAGATGGCCAACGAGCGGGTGGAAAAGGTGGAGGACGTGCTGTCCATCGGCGACATGGTCGAGGTCAAGGTTTCCGAAATCGACTCCCAGGGCCGCGTGAACCTGATCCGCAACGATATGGAGTACAAGCCCCGCACCTTCAGCCGCCCCGGACCCGGCGAAGGCGGCGGACGGCCCCCGCGGCGCGACGGGCGCCCGTCCCACCGGCAGCAGGGCTGAGGGACCCGTAGCAACCGGTTAACCGAATAAACCTGGCTTGCCCGCGACGTACGGCAAGCCTTGTTTGGTAAAGGAGCGACATGATACAGACCCTGGTGCTGGACAATGGGCTTCGGCTGGTGGCAGAACGCCTGCCCTACCTGCGTTCCGCCTCCGCCGGCGTGTTCGTCAAGGCGGGCTCCATGATGGAGGCGAAGGAGGAAAACGGGCTGTCCCACTTCATCGAGCACATGGCCTTCAAGGGCACGCGGGATAAGAGCGCCCGGCAGATCGCCGAGGAAATCGACCTGCTGGGCGGCAACGTCAACGCCGGCACCAGCAAGGTCGCCACCGGCTTTTACGCGCGGACAACGGACAAGGACCTGCGGCGCTCTTTGCAGCTGCTCGCGGACCTGACCGTCAGGCCTGCGGTCAAGACGGAGGACTTCGAAAAGGAGCGGCAGGTCGTCCTGGAAGAAATTGCGATGGAGGCGGACACGCCGGAAGACCTGGTGTTCAACCTCAGCCACCGGGCTGTTTTCGGGGAGCAGAGCTTGTCGCGCACCATCTTAGGGAGCCGGGAGGCCATCGCCGGGTACTCCGTCCTGGAACTGTCGCGCTTTATGTCCAGGTTTTACCAGCCGGCAAACGCGGTGCTGTCCGTAACGGGACGGTTTGAGTTTGAACAGCTGGTCGATTGGGCGCAGGAGGCCTTCTCCGGATGGAAAGGCGGACAATCGAGCGGGTACCCGAAAAACGCGCCCCTTAAGGGCGCCGGCGTGCTGGTGATGGACAAGGATACGGAGCAGGCGCACCTCTGCGTCAGCTACCCCGGCGTGCACAGCCTTCACCCTGACCGGCACACGCTGGCCATCGTGTCCACGGCGCTGGGCGGCGGCGTGTCCTCGCGGTTGTTCCAGCGGGTGCGGGAGGAGCGCGGGCTGGTTTACAACATTTACGCGATGCCTGCCTTCTACCCGGAATGCGGGGAGTTTATCGTCTACGCCGCCTGCGCACCGGGAAAGCTGGGGCAGGTGCTGGATTTGATTCGCAGGGAAACGGACGACCTGGTCAAAAACGGCTTGCAGGAAAAAGAGTTTGAGCATGCCCGCGCGCAGATGGAAACGGGGTTCGTGCTGGGGATGGAAAGCGCCTACCAGCGGATGTCCGGCATGGGCATGAACCTTCTGATGCACGAAAAAATCGTGTCGCCGCGCGATACGCTCCGGAAGATGCGCGCCGTCAGCCGCGCGGGCGCCGGCCGCGTCGCCCGGGAAATCCTGGGTGGAGACGCCAAGTACGCCTTCGTCGGCCGGCAGGTGACAAAACACCTGAAAAAGAAGGGAATCGCGATTGATGGACAGGCTTGAGGAGATGCTCCGTATACAGCGGTCGCTCAACGACCAGATCAAGGAAAAACGGGGGCTTCAGGGAGTCGGCAAGGCAGAATGGCTGCAGAAGTATGCGCTGGCGATGCTCTCTGAGACGGCGGAAATGCTTGACGAGGTCAACTTCAAGTGGTGGAAGAACCCAAAGCCCGTCAACGAGAAGGCACTGAAAGAAGAACTGGTGGACATCCTCCACTTTTTCCTGAGCATGTGCCTGGCGGCGGGGATGGACGCCGAAGAAATCCACCGGCTGTACCTTGAAAAGAACCGGGAGAACGTCGCGCGACAGGAAGGGCGAAGCCAGAAACCGGGCTATGCCGCGCCGTAAACGGACCCTCCGCTTTCATTTCAAATCTGTGACCGAATGTTTCAAACTTGCAACGAAGCCGCGCATCCGCTACAATCACGGCTGGGAGGCGATGCAAGTGCGCAAAACCTTGGCCTGGCTGGTTCTCTTCGTTATCGCTGCGGCATCCCTGTCAGGAGCCGCGGAGACGGGCGGCGTTAGGATTGATGCCGTCGTTGTGGAGCAAGGGGACAACCGGGTTTCGTATCCCCGGATATCCGGGTTGGACAACGCGTTCGTGCAGGACAGCGTCAACGCACGGATTCTGCAGCAAGCCCAGCCGCACCTGGATACGCTGGCCGCGCTGGCAGCCGGGCTGGGCGGCAGCCTACAGGCCGGGTATGAAGCCTGGCTGATGCCCTCCGCGACGGGACACGACCTGTTGGGCATCCTCCTGAACGCGCAGGGAAAACTTCCCACCGGCCGTAGCGGGCACCTGCTGGTCCCTATGGCCTTTGACCTGGCCAACGCGCAGGAAATCGGCGCGGAGGGTTTTTTCCTGGACGCCGCGCAGGCGCAAGGCGCGCTGGAAGCCATGACGGAGGATGCGTTTTCGGAAACGCTTTCCAACTATCTGGACGTCAGCGCGATGACGCCCCTTCCCATCACGCGCGCCGTTCCCACGGAAGAAGGCCTCCTGTTTTGTTATCCGGAAGGCGGCATGACCTGGCTGTCAGGCCGCGCCGCCTCGGTTTTCTACCTGTATCACGAGCTGGCTCCGCTGCTGGACCTGTCTGAAGGCTCCCTGCTGGACGGCGCCGGCGTTTCCGGAAAACTAAAAGCCTCCTCGGAAAGCGGCCGCTTGATTGCGCAAGCCGCTGAAGCAGGCCGGCTGCCGGGGCTGGACGCCGCCATCGGCGGGGAGCTGGACGCGCTGACGGAAGCGCATAGGTTGCTCTACGACCCGGAGGGGTTCCCCGGCGGTGAAAAAATCCAACTGGAGGACGACCGATACCGCGGGACGGCATTGCTGACAACAGACGGCGGGACAGTCTCGGGGCTGCTATCCCGGCGGATGAACCTGTTCGGGCTCATCACCGGCTCTACAACCCGGGAGGAAGCGCGCCTTGTGCTGGGCGCGCCCGCCGGAACGCTGCCCCTGGACGCGGCGGCAGCAGAGCTGTACGGCCTGATGACAGGGGAGATGGACAGCTACCGCTTCGGCAGCAACGACCTGCGGCTGGCGTACAACCAGGACGGGACCCTTGGCGCCGTCTGGCTGAACCGGTCGGAATAGCGGAAAGGGGACGGCATGTCGACCGCCGCCAGAAAGAAGAAGGCCAGCGTAAATCAGCGGTCCTCCGACCGGGGAGGAGCGATGCTGCTGCCCCTGGGCGTTGCGCTGGTCGCCTTCGGCTTTATGCTGCTGTTGGGAGCGACCATACAGAGCGCGGCGCAGTCCCTGATTTACTTCAAGAACATGGCAATCGGCCTGGGCGGCACCCTGTACCTGCTGGTGCCGCTGTTTGTGCTGTGGCTGGGCGCGCTTTGCTGCGTCGCCGCCAAACGGCACGTTTCCGCATATGCCTTTACCGTCGCGTTCCTGTTGATGCTTTGCATTGGCGCGCTGATGACGCTGACGCTGAAGGTCAACGACCGCGAATACGGCAATCTGATGGACTATGTGCGCAATCTCAACGCCGTCGTCCGGAATTCAGCCGTTCCGGATAGCATGGGGGAATATATCCGGGCAGCCTACCACCGCTACTACGGACGGTTTGCCGAAGCGGGCTTTTATCCGGGCGGCGGCGTCCTGGGCATGCTGCTGGCCTATCCCCTGCATACGGCGCTGGGTAACGTGGGCGCGGTGGTGCTGCTCGCCCTGGCGGCC
>JAPXQZ010000139.1:0-5026 GCA_033813835.1 Clostridia bacterium
ATCTTCGCCCCGCCCAGCGAGCCCATGAACGAACCGATGGCGCTCCGCCGCGCCCCCACGATGTACACCTTTTCCATCCCGATGCCTCCTTTTTTAACCAACGCGCATGCGCAAAGAAGCCGCTGCAGCTGCCGGTTTGACTGATGTTATCTATTTCATACGCCGAATCATCCTGTTTGTCAAGCCAATACATACAAGTACCTGCTGTTTTTACTGTTTTTTAACCGGCCGAAAGGACGGAACATACGCGCCTGGCGCTTCCGGGAATTGCTTGCTAAGGTAGGTCAGAAATGGTATATTACAATGAGCGCGCTTTATCGCAGGGCGCCGCATCATCAGGAGGACGAGCATGAGTTACCAGGCGGAAAGAATCAGCGGAAACCAGGCGAAGATTGCTTTTACCGTAGCGCCGGATATTTTTGAAGGCGCGATGCAGCAGGCGTACCTGAAGAACCGCGGGCGCATCAACGTGCCTGGCTTCAGGAAGGGCAAGGCGCCCCGCAAGCTGATCGAGGCCATGTACGGGGAGTCAATATTTTACGACGACGCCTTCGACCACATTTTTCCTGAACTGTACGACGAGGCGGTCGAGAAGGAAGACCTATTCCCCGTGGACCAGCCGGACGTCAAGGTGGAGCAGATCGGTAGCGGCAAGGAATTGAAGTTCAGCGCGACGGTGTACGTGCGGCCCGAGGTAACCCTGGGCAGCTACAGGGGGCTGAAGGCCACGCGCCACCTGCACCCGGTGCCGGAGGAGGAAATCGACCACCGCATCTCCCACGATGTGGAGAAGGTCACGGTTTCCGAAGAGGTCAAGGACCGCGCGCTGGAGGAGGGAGACACGGCGGATATCGACTTCCTGGGCTCCGTGGGCGGCGTTCCCTTTGAAGGCGGAAAGGGCCGGGGGCACAAGCTGAAGCTTGGTTCCGGTTCCTTCATTCCCGGCTTTGAGAAGCAGGTCGAAGGGATGCGGGTAGGCGATACAAAGACCATCACGGTCACCTTCCCCGCGGAATACCATGAGGAGAGCTTGGCCGGCAAGGAAGCGCAGTTCGAGGTCAAGGTCAACGCCGCGACCCATGAGGTCAAGCCGGAGCTGGACGACGATTTCGCCCAGGACGTCTCCGAGCACAAAACCTTCGCGGACTACCGCGCGGCCATTGTGAAAGAACTGGAGGAACGCCGGGACCTTCAGGCTGAAAACCACCTGGAGGACAGCCTGGTGCAGCAGGCGGTCGATGCCGCGGACTGCGACATCCCCGAAGCCATGGTCAATCGGCAGACCGACCGACTGATGCAGAACATGGAGATGCAGATGCTTTATCAGGGCATCCGCATGGAGGACTACCTCAAATATACCAATTCCACCCAAGAGGATCTGCGCGAGCGCTTCCGGCAGGACGCCCTGACGGGGGTCAAGACCGATCTGGTGCTGGACGCCATCGCGAAGAAGGAAGGCGTGGAGCCGACCCCGGAGGAAATCGACGTGGAAATCGCCCGCCGCGCGAAGGAAATGGGCAGGGACGAAAACCAGTACCGCGAGGGGCTCAATGACCAGCAGCGGGAGAACTACCGCGAGATAGCCCGGACCCGGAAGACCATCAGCCTGATTAAGGAAAGCGCGGAGATTTCCGTGCACGAGGGCGAGCACGACGAGGACATCAACGCGAAGGAAGTCCTGGAAAGGGTGCAGGACGCGCTGGAAGAGAGCGAGGCGCCCAAGACGAAAAAGCCGGCTAAAAAGGCTGTGAGCAAGGACGCTGAAGCGGCCGCGCCGGCCATTAAGCCGGCTGCGAAGAAGAAGGAAGCAAAACCCAAGGACGACTGATTTGGAGGAGACATGGCAGAATACCTGATTCCCTACGTCGTGGAGCGCGCCGGCAACGCCGAGCGGTCCTACGATATTTATTCCCGGCTGCTCAAAGACCGCATCGTGTTCCTGTCCGGCCCGGTGACCGACGGACTGGCCAACACCGTCGTCGCCCAGCTTTTGTTCCTTGATATGGACAATCCCAGCGCCGACATCAACCTGTACATCAACAGCCCGGGCGGCTCCGTGACCGCGGGGATGGCGATCTATGACACCATGCAGTACGTGAAGGCGCCGGTGCGCACCGTGTGCATCGGCATGGCGGCTTCCATGGGCGCCTTCCTCCTCATGGCGGGGGAAAAGGGTAAGCGCATGGCGCTGCCCAACTCGGAGGTCATGATTCACCAGCCCTCCGGCGGCGCAGAAGGCCCCGCGACCGACGTGACCATCCGCGCGGAGTGGCTGCTGAAAACAAAAAAGAAAATGACGCGCATGATGGCCGAGATGACCGGACAGCCGGAGGAAAAGATTGCGGCCGATGTGGAGCGCGACTATTTCATGTCCGCCGAAGAAGCGAAGAAATACGGGATTATCGACGAAATCTATGAGCCGCGCAAAGCGGGGGAGCAGCATGGCAAAGGAAGCAAGTAACAGCCGGAAGCCGCCGCGCTGCAGTTTCTGCGGCAAGCAGCAAAACGAGGTCAAGCAGCTCATCGCCGGGCCTGGGGCCTATATCTGCGACGAGTGCGTGATTATCTGCGGGGAAGTCATCGGGGAGAACGCCCCGAAGGCCGGACATCCGGCTGGGCTGCCCAAGCTGATGCCGCCGGAGGAAATCAAGCGCACGCTGGACGAGTACGTCATCGGGCAGGAGCGCGTCAAGCGCGCCCTGTGCGTGGCCGTCTACAACCACTATAAGCGCATCCGCTCCAACCAGACCCGCAAGCCGCCCGTGGAACTTCAGAAGTCCAACGTGCTGTTGGTAGGGCAGACCGGAACCGGCAAGACCTACCTGGCCCAGACGCTGGCGCGCATCCTCAATGTGCCCTTCGCCATTTCCGACGCCACCTCCCTCACCGAGGCGGGTTATGTGGGCGAGGACGTGGAGAACATCCTGCTACGGCTGATTCAGGCGGCAGGCGGCAACGTCGCCGCCGCCCAGCAGGGCATCATTTACCTGGACGAGGTGGATAAGATTGCGCGGAAAAGCGAAAACGTATCCATTACCCGCGATGTATCCGGCGAGGGCGTCCAGCAGGCGCTGCTGAAAATCCTGGAGGGTACTGTCGCCAACGTCCCGCCCCAGGGTGGGCGCAAACACCCCCAGCAGGAAACCATCCCGATTGATACATCCAACATCCTCTTCATCTGCGGAGGCGCCTTCGACGGGCTGGAGAACATCGTCGCCGCACGCCTGGGCAGCCGGGCGCTGGGTTTCGGTTCCGCCGCGCCGGAAAAGGAGGAGGAGCGCGTCGGCCGCCTGCTGGCCCAGATGCGGCCGGAGGATTTGGTCAAATATGGGCTCATCCCGGAATTGGTGGGCCGCATGCCCGTCATGCTGCCGCTGGACTCCCTGGACGAGCAGGCCTTGGTCCGCATCCTGACGGAGCCCAAAAACGCGCTGACCAAACAGTACCAGTATCTGTTCGAGCTGGACGGGGCGAAACTGGAGTTTGAGCCGGACGCGCTGCTGGCGGTCGCCCGCCAGGCGGTGGAGCGCAAGACCGGCGCCCGCGGGCTGCGCGCCATCCTGGAGGGCGCGCTGATGGACACCATGTTCGACCTCCCCGGCTCCCCGGACGTCATCTCCTGCGTGGTGACCCGCGACACCGTTGAAAAGGGCGCCCCGCCCCGGGTCCATAAAAAACCCAAGCCCCTGCCTTCCGCCGCGCGCAAGGGCACACCGCGCCAGGAACCGCTCCGCAACGACGCCTCCTGACACGTTGACCGGCTCCTTCCCGGCGGGAAGGAGCGTTTTTCAAGGAGATCCCATGGCCAAGCGAATCAACGGAAATCTTACCCTGCCCTTTTTGCCCCTGCGGGGCACCTTGGTCTTTCCCCACACCGTGATGCACATCGACGTGGGCCGGGGGCGCAGCGTCGCCGCGGTCAATGCCGCGATGGCGGGGGACCAGCGCATCTTCCTGGTGATGCAGAAGAACGAGGAGAAGGAAGACCCCGCCCTCAAGGACCTGTACGAGGCAGGCTCCGTCGCGCGCATCAAGCAGGTGCTGCACCTGCCGGGCAACAACCTGCGCGTGTTGATCGAGGGCGAGAGCCGCGCGCTTCTCCAGCGGATTCTCCCGGAAGAGGAGAGCTGGATCGCGCTGGTCAAGCCCATCCCGCCCTTCTCCGCCAAAGAAGACACGCCGGAACTGCAGGCCCTCATCCGCGTGGCCAAGGAAAGCCTGGACAACTTCGCCGAGATTGGCAGCCGCATCAGCGAGGACCTGATCCGCTCCATCAAGCGCATCACCGACCCGGACGAGCTGGTGGACGTCATCGCCGCCAATCTGCTGACCGACCCGCAGGAGCGCCACGGCCTGCTCGCGGCGCAGCGCGCCCAGGACCGCCTGGAGGCGCTGTGCGTTATTTTGGCGCGCGAGGTGCGCAACGCCAATATCGACCGCGTCGTCCAGCTGCGCATCCGCATGCAGGTGGACAAGTCCCAGCGGGAATATTACCTTCGCGAGCAGATCAAGGCGATCCAGGGGGAGCTGGGCGAGGGGGACGAAGACGACGTGGAGGAGATGCGCAAGAAACTGAGCACGATCCCCTTGAACCCGGAGGCCCGCGAAAAGGCCGACAAGGAGCTGGAACGCCTTTCCCGCATGATGGCGGGGAGCCCGGAATCCACGGTGTCGGAGAACTATCTGGACTGGCTGGCTGAATTGCCCTGGGGGAAGTATTCCAGGGATCAGCTGTCCCTGACGCGCGCGCGGCGCGTCCTGGACGAGGACCACTTCGGCATGGAGAAGGTCAAGGAGCGCATCATCGAGTACCTGGCCGTCCTCTCCATGCGCCAGAAAACGGAGGAACAGGTCGTCCCCCGCGGACCGATCCTGTGCTTTGTCGGCCCGCCCGGCGTGGGCAAAACTTCCATTGTAAAGGCCATCGCCAAGGCGCTGGGCCGGAAATTCGTCAAGCTCAGCCTGGGCGGCGTCAGGGACGAGGCGGAAATCTACGGCCACCGCCGCACCTACATCGGCGCCATCC
>JAPXQZ010000140.1:0-5018 GCA_033813835.1 Clostridia bacterium
TTGTCGTCCTGGTGGAGCCGGCCGTCATTGTTCTGGGCCAGCAGATCGAGGACACCACCGGCGGGCGCATTCCCGGCAAGATTATCAAGATGACCCTGTCCGTCGCCGTCGCGCTGGCTGTGATGGGTTCCATGATCCGCATCATGGTGCCCGCAGTCAAACTGTGGTACTTCCTGCTGCCGGGTTTTCTGATCGCCATCCTCCTCTCCTTCCGCTCCGACCCGGTTTTTGTAGGCATCGCCTACGACGCCGGCGGCGTGGCTTCCGGCCCCATGACGGCCACCTTCGTCCTGGCATTCGCCCAGGGCGCGGCTGACGTCGTGCCCACAGCCAACGTGCTGGTGGACGGCTTTGGCGTCATCGCCATGGTGGCGATGGCGCCCGTCCTGTCCCTGATGATTGTAGGCGCTGTTTTCCGGCGCAAGGAGCAAGCCCAGGCGAAGAAGGAGGAGAAGCGCGTGGACGAGCCGGTTTCCTTGCCCGCCGGGGCGATTCAGTTTTATGATTGCCTGGTCGCCATCGTCAGCCGCGGTCTTGCGGAGCGCGCAGTAGAGGTGGCGCGCGGGGCCGGCGCGGGCGGCGCCACCATCCTGCACGGCCGCGGCGGCACCGGGCACGATATAAAGCTGTTTAACGTGGAAATCCAGAAGGAAAAGGAAATTATCTTCTGGCTTGTCGATACCCGCGTCAGCGAAACGGTCGCGGAGCGCCTGTATCGCGAGCTGGACCTGGGCGGCGGGGGAAGCGGCGCCGTGTTCATGCTGCCATCGGGCGCGATGGGCCTGGACGCGCCCGTCGCCATCGGCAGCCGGGAGGAGACGCCGCAGGAACGGGCCGACCCCGCCCACGAGCCCAGCACTGCGGAGGAACTGTTGCCCCCGGGCGCCGGATCCACGGTGCGAACGCCCGCGCCGGATGAGGAAAACAAAGAATTGGAATAAGCCGCCGCCTGTGGTGGAAGCAAAGGGGAATAGACCCGAAAAGCAGGGAAACCGTCTCCTTTTCTAACCGTTCTCTCATCCAGACCGCATGTCCTTCTCATGTTTCCGGGTTATCATTCCCCTGAAAGCAAAGCCTGCAAGGGCGCGAAAGGAGAAGGGCGATGGAACGGATGGAGGCGGTGGAGAAGCTTCGGGAGAAGGCGGGCGTCACCTATGGGGAGGCGCGGCAGGCGCTGGAGGAAAACGGCTGGGACCTGTTCAGGGCGATGGACGCGTTGGAGGGAATCGGTCAGGCCAGAAATGGCGCGCGAAAGGCGGCTGGCGCCTCGCAGACAGGCGGCCAGGCGATGCGGAACGCGGACAGCGGGCTGAAGCGGTTCTTCAGCTGGCTGGGGGATCTCATCCACAAGGGCAACCGGAGTTACTTCCGCGTTAGCCGAGCCGGCAAGACAGCCTTCGACGTCCCGGTCACCGCCGCGGTGCTGCTCCTCCTGCTGCTGCACGGCCTGTTCCTGCTGGCACTGCTGGTCGGCGTGCTGGCGGGCTATCGGGCAAGGTTTGTCAGCGAAAAGGAAGACGACGCGGAGCGTGAAGCCGTGCGGGAGGCCGGGCGGGCGGCGGAGGAAATCAACGGCTACCTCACGGTCAACAGCCTGTAGGCGAGAACAGCCCGTACGCGCGGCGCTCCGGAAGGGGCGCCGCTCATGCGTCGCCGGTTCCTGTTCCGCCCTGTTATGCGGCGGGTATCATCCCCCTGCGGGGGACTGCCCCGCGATAGAAAATAATGAGGAACCCCGCCGTGCGAAAAGCGGTTTTCGTCATCCTCGACCATTATGCAGACTGGGAACCCGCCTTCCTCGCCATGGCGCTTAGGGGCGAGATGGGGGAACCCTTCGAGGTGTCCTACGCCTCCACCGACCGCCAGCCCAAGACCTCCATCGGCGGCTTGACCGCCCTGCTGGATCTGACCCTGTCCGAAATTCCGCCGGACGCCGACGCGCTGATCTTCATCGGCGCGGACGGCTCCTGGAAGCGGCCCCAACAGGAGGCCGCCGCCTTGGCGCGCAGGTTTTACAAGGAGGGAAAGGTTGTCGCCGGCATCTGCGACGCGGCGCGCTGGCTGGGCAGCGTCGGGCTCTTAAACAAACTTCCATTCCACGCGCGCGCTACTTCAACCGCGCGATGGAGAGCAAGCGCAATTCATCAAGGGGACATTGACCGTCCCCTTGTCATTTTCGCCTTTCATCCATCACCCGCGCTGGGTGGACGTCGTACTGTGGTCATCAGCGATTCGGTGTAGGAAACCGGATGTGCATTCTGGCTGGCGGCTCATCCTGTCGAATCCACCGTTTCCGCGACAAGCTCTTTGGCGGGCGGCAGGAAGAGGATGAAGCGGGTGCCCACACCCTCGCGGGAGAACACTTCGAAATACCCGCCGTGCCGCTGCGCGATCCACAGGGCGATGGACAGGCCCAACCCCGTACCGCCCCTGCCGCGGGCGGGGTCGGAGCGGTAGAAGCGCTCAAAGATGTGGGGCAGGTCCTCCGGCCGGATGCCCGCGCCGTTGTCCTGCACGCTTAGGCAGGCCATGCCGTTCTCGTGGGTGAATGCCCGGAGGGTGACGGTGGAGCCGGGCGGGGAATACTTCAGCGCGTTGTCGGCCAGCACGCGCAGCGCCTGTTTGAGCATCGCGCCGTCGCCTAGGGCGTTATTGCCGGCTTCCGCCTTCACCCGCCATTCACGTTCCGGGTGGATCAGGGCATATTCCTCCCCGGCTTCCCGTACCAGGGCGTTGAGGTCCACCGGCGCCGGGTCAAACGGCGTGTGCCCTGCGTCCCCCCGCGCGAGGAAAAGCAGCTGCTCCACCAGCCGCTGCATATTGTCCGCCTCATCCCGGATGGCGCCGACCGCCTCCGCCATCACCTTCGGGTCGTCCTTGCCCCAGCGGGTCAGCAGGTCCGCATAGCCCCGGATGACGGAGATGGGGGTGCGCAGCTCGTGGGAAGCGTCGGACACGAAGCGGATTTGCTCCCGGTAGGCGGCGTGCATCCGGGTGACCAGGTTGTTGACCGCCGCCTCCAGCCCGGCCAGCTCGCTGTTTCCCGTGTCCAGGCGGGCGGCGGGGCTGGATACGCTGAGCCGTTCGATGGCATCCTCCAGCGCATGGGCCTTCTGACCGTCAAAGCGCTCCCGGCTGACCTCCTGGGCGGTGAAGGCCATCTGCCGCAGCGGTTCCGTCAGGTAGTCCACCCGGCGCTTTGCGCCTCGGTACTGAAGAAGCACCAGCAGTGCTTCCATGACGAAAAGCCCTGGCAGCGCGCCCAGCGCACGCTGCGCGAACTCCCCCAGGGGGACCCGGTGGGCTGGGCCTCCTGGCAGGGCAAAGGCGTAGACCAGCGTGTTCAAGCGCTCCCGCAGTGTGCCGGCCGGGGTAATTGTCAGGCTGCGCTCAAGATTCAGCTGCCACTGCGCGCCCAGCGCCGCGTGCTCTATTTCCCAGGCTGCCGCGAGCAGCAGAGCGCTTGCCAGCAATAAGTTGACGAGCAGCACGGTTAAAATAAGCCGCAACAGAAAGCCGCGGCTGATGCGCCGGGAGATGGAGCGCATGCGCTTTCCCTGCGTCACGAGCCCCCCTCCTCGCGCAGCACGTAGCCCATGCCCCGCACCGTCTGGATGAGCCGTCGTTCCGTTTTTTCACCAATCTTGGCGCGCAGGTAGCGTACGTATACGTCCACCAGGTTGGTCTCCCCCACGAAGTTGTAGCCCCAAACCCGGTCCATCAGCGTCTCCCGGCTCAACACGATGCCCGGGTTTTCCATCAGCGCCTGGAGTAGGGAAAACTCGCGCCCGGTCAGCTCCACCGCCTGGCCATCCGCCGTCACCGTGTGCCGCGCGACGTCCATCGCAAGCGGCCCGAAGGCCATCGGCGGAGGCGCCTGGGGGGTCTGCTTGCGCAGCAGCGCGCGGATGCGCGCCAGCAGTTCCTCGATGGAGAAGGGCTTGGTCACGTAGTCGTCCGCGCCCATATCAAGCCCAGCCACCTTGTCCATCACCGCGTCCCGGGCGGTCAGGAGGATGACGGGCGGTCCGCCGTCCCTGCGCAGGCGGCGCAGCACCTCCAGGCCGTTTAAGCCCGGCAGCATCACGTCCAGCAGCACCAGGTCAAACCCGCCTTCGGCCGCCAGCCGCAAGCCTTCCCGGCCGTCCTCGGCCTTGTGGACCTCGTAGCCTTCATGGCGCAGTTCCAGCTCCACGAACCGCGCGATGTTGGGCTCGTCCTCCACCAGCAAGATCTTCTGCATGCCGCCGCTCTCCCTTTTCTTCCCCGCTGCCATTGTGCCACGGCGCGCAAAGGGGCACAAGGGGAACTCTCCCCCATGTGCCCCCGCCGCATTACTCCCCGGGTGCCTCGTCTCCGTCCTTCCTGGCGCCCGTCCTCAGGCTGTCCGCGGTCTGGGCCGCCTTGTCCATCACCCGGTTCACCGCCTCCGCCGCCTGGTGGCCTCTGAAGCTGTAGCGCGCCCCGAAGAAGAGCGACACCACCATAATGGGAACCACCCACCAGAACATGAACACCAGCAACAGCACCAGCACCGTCAGCGGAATGGACAGCACCTCACGCCCGTTGCGCTTCACGTCCATGGTAATCTTGTTGGCCTTGTTGATGATTTCCGCGACGTAAGCGAAGAATCGGGTGAAGGCGCCGCGGTAGTCCTTGTCCCGGGGCGGTTCCTGCCGGGGCTCCTGCCGGGTCGTGAAGCGCTCGCCCTGCGCCTCCTGGCGGATTTTGCCCTGGCCTTCCAGGTACACCAGCGCATCGAGCAGGTCCCACTCGCTCTTCTCCAGCGCGTCCCGCGCCTCCTCATAGGACACGTTTGCCTTCTGGCGCAGCTTCTCCACCATTTCCATCTGATCCACGATAGCTTCCTCCTTCGTTTTCACCCCTTGGTACGTGCACAGTATAGACGCAGCAGATTAAGCGGCGGGGAAGGGGAAGGTTAGAGATTGATGAGAAAACCGTGGGGGCTTTATCATGGCGACAGCGGAGAAAACTGCGTGGAACGGACAATCTCTTCA
>JAPXQZ010000141.1:0-5001 GCA_033813835.1 Clostridia bacterium
CCTGTCTTTAGCGCGGCTGTTCTTCCGGATGGCGGCGCTGCACGGCGAGCCGCTTTCCGCAACCCATCCGGAGGACTTGCTGAGCCTGGGCATCGGGTATGAGCGCCAGGGGTTCCGGGAGCGGGCAGAGGTCTGCTACCGCGCCTGCACGGACCAGGCGGTCGCGGGCATCGCGCGGCTGCGGATGGCGGAAATGTACCGCAGAAGCCGCCGAGACAGGGAGGCGGCGGACGCCTACGAAAGCCTGCGCCAGGGCCCGGCGCAAAGCACGCGGGTGTATATCGCCCTCGCCAAGCTCTATGAGCACCGCTTCCGCGACCCTGCCCGCGCGCTTGAACTGGCAAGGCAGGGCATGCTATATTGTGCGGAGCGCCAAGGGTTCGGAAGCTGCGTCGAAGGGGAATACGCGGACCTTCAGCGGCGATGCCTGCGGCTGATGAGAAAGGTTGGAAACACCAGGAATGAAGTTTAAGGACAGGATGAAAATCCGCACCGCCCTGCTCAAGCACCAGAAGGGACACAAGGACGAGGCGCTGAAACTGTACGACGAGCTGTACGCGGACGGCATTGTCCAGGCCGGATACATGCTGCCTTATTCCGTCCTCCTGATGCGCTCGGGCCGGGAAGGCGCGTTTGAAACCGTCCGTGAAATCATGGTCAAAGCGCAGAAGGCGGCAGACCTGACGCCGGACAGGCGCCAGCAGCTGCTGATGAACTACGCCATCGCCTGCTGGAAGACCGGAAACCTGGAAAAGGCGGTCAGCACCCTGGAGGCCTCCCACAAAAGGCAGCCCAACACCCTGACCTACGAATCGCTGGGGTTCCTGTATATCGAGGCTGGGGACGCGGAGAAAGCGCTTTCCTACAACCTTGAGGCGCTGGAATACGACGACGAGGACGCCGTGACCCTGGACAACCTGGGGCAGACCTATTATCGGCTGCTGGGCGACAAGGAACAGGCGAAGCCATATTTTGAAAAAGCCATCGCCCTGCGGCCCCGGCAGATCGACACGCTGTACTTCCTGGCCCAGTACGACCTGGAGGAAGGAAGGCCGGAAGCAGCCAAAGAAAAATTGGGAACCGCGCTGGAGGGCAGTTTTTCGCCGCTGAACTACGCCGACCGACCGATGGTGGAGCAGCTGCTGGCGAAGGCCGAAAAGGCGCCGGACAGCTCCACGGAGAGAGACTGAATTGCTCGACTGGCTGCGACAGGACCCCGGCGGCTTCCTGCGTTTTATGGCCTACCGCACCCCGGCGGTGCTGCTGGCGCTGACGCTTCACGAGTTGGCACACGGCTATGCGGCGCTGAAGGCCGGGGATACGGCGGCGAGGGATGCCGGACGTCTGAGCTTAAACCCCCTTCGCCACCTGGACCTCATCGGCACTCTCAGCATGTTCCTGATGGGTGTGGGCTGGGCGAAGCCTGTCCCCGTCAACCCGGCGCGGTTCCGCAACCGCCGCTGGGACGACCTGAAGGTTTCCCTGGCAGGGGTGACGGTCAACTTCCTGCTGTTCCTGCTGGCGACGGCGGCGACCGTTTGGCTCAGCCGTTCCCTGTATACGCAGGAAGCCCTGCAGCAGCTGGGGATCCGCTTTTTCCTGGGCTTCCGGGAAGAGGGGTTCCTCCTGCAGCTGTATCCCGAATATGAAAAGGTCATCGTCATCGCCCTGAAGACGCCCTGGCTGCTGCACGTGCAGCGGTTTCTTTTCCAGCTGGCATTGGTCAACGTGGGGATGGGGCTGTTCAACCTGCTGCCCATCCCGCCGCTGGACGGGTTCCACGTGGCCAACGACCTGCTATTCGAAGGCAGACTGAACCTGGGCGGCCGCCTCTTTCAGATCACGCACATCGCGCTGATGGTCCTCCTGATCGCGACCGACTTCATCGGAGACTGGATCATGAAGGCCATCAACGCGGTGCAGGGTGTCGTTCTGCCCCTGATGCTGTCCATTTTCGGGAGATAGGATGGGCCTGGTCGTCAGCCTGAAGGAGTATTCCGGCCCGCTGGATCTGCTGCTGCAGCTGATCGGCAGCGCGAAAATCAGCATCCGCGAGATTTTCGTGTCCGAAGTGACGGAGCAGTATCTGCAGATTATCCGGGACGCCGGGCTGATGGACATGGAGGAGGCCAGCGAGTTTATCCAGATGGCCGCCACGCTGCTGCTGATCAAGAGTCGCTCCCTGCTGCCGCAGGAAGCGGAACAGCCGGAAGAAAACCCGGAGGAGCAGCTCATCCGCCAGCTGGAGGAGTACGCGCTGTTCCAGCAGCTGGCGGCGCAGATGCAGGGATTCGAGCAAGCCGCCGCAAGGGCGTTTACGAAGCTGCCCGACGAATTTCCCTTGCCGCCTCAGAGCTTCGAACTGGAAGGGCTGACTCTGGGCGGGCTCGCCGCCGCCTTCGCCCGCGTGTGCGCCCGGCTTCCGCTGGATACGGAGACGGCGGACGCGCCGGCTCTCATCGTCCTGGAGCAGCATTCCCTGCCCCGCTGCATGGCTGGCATCCTGAAGGCGACAAGGCGGGACAGCCCGTCTTTCCTGTCGCTTTTGAGCCGGAACCCCTCCCGCGGCGAGGTTGTGACGCTGTTCCTGGCGGTGCTGGAACTGCTGAAGCGAGGCAAAATCATCGCGGTGCAGGAATCTTCCGGCGGCGACATCCGGCTTAGACGGCCAGGGAAGGGAGAGGGGCAGGATGGACGCTGAGCGGCTGCAGGGCGTCCTGGAGTCCATCCTCTTTGTCACGGGGGACGCCTTGACCGTGCAGGAGCTGGCACAAAGCCTGGGGGTTACCGAATTAGAGCTGGAACACGCCCTTGCCGCACTGGCGGTGCGGTATGAGGGCGCCGGTTCCGGCTTGTCCGTAAAGCGCTTCGGGCAGCACGTCCAGTTGGCCAGCAAGGCGGAGCACGCGCCTTTCATCGAGCGGGTGCTGCAACCGGTACAGAAAAAGAGCCTGTCCCAGGCCGCGATGGAAACCCTAGCCGTCGTCGCCTACCGCCAGCCCGCCACGCGGCAGGAGGTCGAGGCCGTACGGGGCGTGAAATGCGACTATTCACTGCAATCCCTGCTGCAAAAGGGCCTCATCCAGGAAGCGGGCCGGAAGGAAACGCTGGGCCGGCCGATCCTGTACGCGACGACGCCCGGATTCCTGTCCTACTTCGGCCTGCAGTCCCTGGAGGAACTGCCCCCGCTGCCTGAAGGATCACGGGAGGAAACAGAACCCGCGGATGGACTTCAAGCCGACGGATGGACTTGAAAAGCCGCCCTTTCGGGCGGGCTTCTTGTTTGAACGCAGTCAGGTCAGATGGCTTTCAGCGTGCTGCGGATGCGGTGAAACACGTCGGTGTAGTCGCTGTTGTACTCGCCGGGGCCGGTGTAATGGATGGTCAGGATGCGGCGGTTGTCCAGCAGCGCCATGTGTACGCGGCCCCTGACGATGGTGCCGTCATGCATCTCTCCGCGGTAGGTGACGTAATAGCCGGGTTTGCCCATCAGCGTGCGTTCCGCGGTTTCGGAAACGCGCCACTGGCGGTAGTTGACTTTGCCCAGATCCGCTGCGAACGCGCGTATGTCGGCCTTCAGGTTGTTGACGGTATAGTTTGCGCCGGCGGGGCTGATGGTGAAAGTGAACTGGACGGAATAATTGTCCTTCTTCTGCTCAATGGGCTCCGTCAGCACGTAGGTTTCCTGCTGGCTGTCGTCGACGGTGTAGCCCGCCACGGACTCAAAGGTGAGCCCCAGCTTCGTGGCGGTATATGTCGCATAGGTGAAGGCCAGCGCCTGGCGTGGCGGCGCGCTGGGCATATCGACGGGATCCAGCGGTATGGGCGTTGCGCCGGCGAAGACAGGGACGCCGGACACGTCGAACTCTGTATCGGCGATACGGCTCTGCGAATCCTCCTCGGAAGAAGGGTTATAGCCTTCCGGGACGCCCGGGATGGCCGGAACGTCGGTTGGCGACGTAATCTCCAGCGGGGATTTCTGCACCGCGACGGTCGCCGTAGGTGTTTGGGCGGGCAGAGCAGCCTGCTGTTGGCAACCTGCCAGCAGGAGGACCGCAGCGGCCAGCAAGCCCAGCAAAACTGCCTTTTTCATCCCATGAACCTCCGTGTTCGAATCGCTCAGAAGATTTGTAAGACTATTGTAATAATTCCAGGACAGATGTCAAGCGGCACGCGAAATTTGTTACAGGAGGCGCTGGTATGCCTGGTCGTCGACGATGCGGCGGCGAGGGCGGCTGTCGGGATCCGCTGTGCCGTTTGCTTCATCCGGTTCGGCGTCCGCACCGTTTGATGACGATTTGCCCACATCGGCCGCTTCCTGCGGCGGTTCGTCCAGATAACGGGGGTGATAGACGCGCCGATCCAGCGCGAAGACGCGGTCGCTGAAGGCGCCCTGGGCCGTTCGCGCCTGCGCGGCGCGCATTTCGTTGAGTCGGGAATCCAGCAAGTCCAGCCAGCTGAGCACCTCCGCTTCGGGGAACATCGGCGGCTTGGGGCTGCCGTACTCCGGGATGCCGTGATGGCTCAGGATCATGTGGGACAGCAGCAGCACGTACTCCTCGTCCTCCGGGTAGCCCAGCGAACGCGCGGCTTCCCGCAGGTCGGCGACGCCGGTGACGATGTGCCCCAGCAGCAGACCTTCGCGGGAATATTCCGTCACGCTGCCCAGCGTGTTGGCCAGCATCTCGCCCAGCTTGCCCAGGTCGTGGACGATGACCCCGGCGTAGACAAGGTCGGCGTCCAGGTAGGGGTAGCAGCCGCAAATGGCGCGGGCGGCCGAAAGCATATCCGTCAGGTGGTGGAGCAGCCCGCTGCGCTCCGCGTGGTGCATGCTCTGCGCAGCGGGATAGTACTGGATTTTTTCTTCCTCCCGGCGCACCAATTCGGAGGTCAGCGCCTTGAGGACCGGGTTTTTCATGCCCTCGATGAAGGCGGTGAGTTCCCGGTACATCTCGGAAGCCGGGCGGGGCGCGGCGGGAACCAACTGGGACAGGTCCACAC
>JAPXQZ010000142.1:0-4998 GCA_033813835.1 Clostridia bacterium
GCTCTGAATGACGCGGCAGAATCCCTTCAACGTGGCCAGGAAAGCCCACCTGAAAACCCTGAAGCAGTACGTCCCGGTGGTGGAGCGGGTGCACGGCGCGCACCATCCGGAGTTTCACGAGGTCCGCAGCCTGTTTGACGAAATGGCGGCCAAAATCAGCGCAGCCAGCCGCGGCCGGCCGCAGCTGGAGACGGAGTTCCTGCGCCTGCGCGCGTTGACCGGGGATTACCAGGTGCCCGGTGACGTGTGCGAAAGCTACGAGGCGGTCTATACGATGCTCAAGGCGCTCGACCAGGCCTATCACACCTGAGGGGGGGCGGGGGCATGCAGCGCCTGATCCTGAAGAACAAGAAGCGTATTATGCTGCTCAGCGCGGTGCTGGTCACCGGGGCGTATATCAGCCATTACCTGCTGCACGCGGAGCCCGCCGCGGAAGCGATGATGCTGGTTGCTTCCGTCATCGGCGTGCTGCCCATCGCGCTGCAGGCCTGGCAGGCCCTGCGCGTGAAGGTGGTCAGCATCGACGTGCTGGTCACCATCGCCGTGCTGGGCGCGGTCATTATCGGCAACTATGAGGAGTCCGCCGTCGTCACCTTCCTGTTCCTCTTCGGCGATTTCCTGGAGCAGCGCACCCTCAACAAGACGCGCTCCGCCATCCGGGAATTGACCGAGATGGCGCCGGAAAGCGCGCTGAAGCAAATGGAGGACGGCGCGTATCGCGAGGTGATGATCGAGGAGGTGGACGTCGGCGACAGCCTGCGCGTGCTGACCGGCGCCAAGGTGCCCGTGGATGGGATTGTCACCGCCGGTGAGGGCCACGTCAACCAGGCCAGCATCACCGGAGAGCCCGTGCCGGTCCACAAGCAGCCGGGCGACCCGGTTTTCGCCGGCACCATCCTGGACAACGGCACCCTGCACATCGTGGCAGACCGCGTGGGGGAGGACACCACTTTCGGCCGCATCATCGAACTGGTGGAGGAGGCGCAGGACGCCAAGTCCGAAGCCGAGCGCTTCATCGACCGCTTCGCCAAATGGTACACCCCGGCGGTGCTGGCGCTGGCCGTCGTCGTGTGGCTGGTCTCCAGGAACGTCGAACTGGCCATCACCATCCTGGTGCTGGGCTGCCCGGGCGCCCTGGTCATCGGCGTGCCGGTTTCCAACGTCGCGGGCATCGGCAACGGCGCGCGCCACGGCGTGCTGCTCAAGGGTAGCGAGGTCATCCACGACTTCAGCCGCGTGGATACCATGGTCTTTGACAAAACCGGCACCCTGACCGTCGGCCGGCCCGAGGTGGCGCAGGTCAGGCTGTATGGGGACGACGCGGACGAAACCCGCGCGCTGCTCTACAGCGTGGAAAGCCAGAGCGACCATCCCCTGGCGCGGGCAATCGCGGAGCGCCTGTCGGGCACGCCGGGGTATGAGGTGGAGCAGACCGACGTGGTCAAGGGCGGCGGCATCGTCGCCCGGGTGAAGGGCAGGCGCGTCGCGGTGGGCAACCTGGCGCTGATGGAAAAGGAAGGCGTCGCCCTGAGCGACGAGGCCCGCCGGGACGCCGGGGACATGGAGGCGGCGGGCCATTCCATTGTGCTCACCGGCGTGGACGGGCAGCTGCGCGCCCTGGTCGGTGTCAGCGACCAGCTGCGCCCCGGCGTCAGGGAGGACCTGCAGCGCCTGAAGCGCATGGGCGTCAGGCATCTGGTCCTGCTGTCCGGGGACAACCAGGGCACGGTGGACCGGGTCGCCCGGGAGCTGGGCCTGACCGAGGCGCGCGGCCATATGCTGCCGGAGGACAAGGCCGCCTATATCAAGGACCTGCAGAAGCAGGGGCGCATCGTCGCCTTCGTGGGCGACGGCGTCAATGACAGCCCCTCCCTGGCCTTGGCGCAAATCGGCATCGCCATGGGCAGCGGCACCGACGTCGCCATCGAGACCAGCGACGTGGTGCTGATGAACTCGGATTTTGGCCGCCTGCCCCACGCCCTGGGCCTGGCCAAGGCCACCGCCCGCAACATGCTGCAAAACATCCTCATCGCCGTGGGCGTCGTGCTGGTCCTGCTGTTCAGCCTCTTCTTCAGCTCCTGGATGAATATGTCCGTCGGCATGCTCGTGCACGAGGCCAGCATCCTGGTCGTCATCCTGAACGGCATGCGCCTCCTGCGCTACAAACCCCGCGCCTGACGGAAACTTCCCCGACAAGACCGAACGAAAAGGAGAAACCGACATGAAAAAAGCTACCCTCCAGCTCGAAACCCTGACCTGCCCCTCCTGCATGACCAAGATCGAGGCCGCCCTCAAGGGCCTGGACGGCGTCGACCGGAACACGCTGAGCGTTTCCTTCAACACCAGCAAGGCGAAGGTGGACTTTGACGAGGCCAGGCTGTCCATCGAAGACATCACCAAAAGGATTACGGACCTGGGCTACGAGGTGAAGAAGGCGCAGGTCAAGGACCTTTGATGGTCCTCCAGGTCCGTCAGGCCGGACACCGTGACCGCCCCGACCACGCCCAGCGTCTTGACCCGCAGGGGGAAGCAGCCGCCGCAGAACACGACGTCCGCCGCGGAAAACCCGTGGTCCTCCAGCTGGTCGCCCCCGGCTACGCCGACGTTTCGCCGAAGGTAGCCAAGGCGCTGATGGTCAGCATCCCGGACCGGGTCGTCATCGACGTGTCGCCGATGTACAAGGAGGGACACCTCCCGGGGGGTCAACCATCCCGCGGGGGGCGGAACGCTTGGCAAGGTGATTCCGAACCCCGACAAAGAATAGAGGTACCTGGTCTACTGCCAGGCGGAAGCCCCCGCAATCACCAGGGCAACCAAGCTGAGCGAGGCAGGATTCGACAAGGCTTTCATGCTTGAAGGCGAGTATTCAGGCGGGGTGGCCGCGGGGTATCCCGTCGCGTAACGGCAAGCGCATCAACGGCGTCGCCTTTGATGAACTGTTTGAGATGGACAGCCTGTCGCTGCAGGAGATCGGCCAGGCCCTTTCCGACCACAAGGGGGCCTTTGAGTTCATCGGCTTCGACGCCTGCCTGATGGCTACGCTGGAAACCGCGCAAACGCTTGCCCTCTACGCGCGGTACATAATCGCCTCGGAAGAGCTGGAGCCCGGCTCCGGCTGGGACTACCTGGGCATGGGCCAATACCTGGCGCAGAACCCGCAGGCTGACGGCGCGGCGCTGGGCGTGGTGATTGCGGACGGCTTCCTGGCCTCCACCGCGCGCAGCGGAGAGGAAGCCATGTGTTGGTCGCGCCGCCCGTGACGGCGGTATGGTTTCCTCTTTCAGCATTCGTGAGCCGGCGTCAGGTTTACCCAGGCGGACGGAAACTGCCCTACAGGGCTGTATGAACCGGCGGGGCAATCCCCTGCCTGGTAAAACCCGGGAAAGTCCTCCTTCTCTCCTTACCCTTGTTCGCCGGGGTTCTACGTATCCGCTACCAGCATACCCGGCTGCCCGGCGGATAATCCTTTAGGGTCCGGCCTTGCCGCCAAACGGAAGCGCCCCCTTGGCCCGGTCCGGCTCAAGACGCAGGTTGTTGACGAACAGCACCGGTTTTGACAGCAGCAGGCTGCGTTGTACGTATTCTGCCTTGATCCGCTTCTCCCATTCCTCCAGCGGATCATCGCAATGGACCGGCCAGAGAAACGCGTCCGCGCAGTCCTGCAGGGCCTGTAAATCCTTCAGGAGCCCCTCTTCCCAGAAATCCCCGCAGACCATCACGGCAAGGGTTTTGCCTGCCAGGTAAAAGCGGAGGAAGCGGTCTCCCTCCCGGTAGTTCGGGGCATCCTTCGTGCGCCAGCCGGGCGAGCGCCTGCGGTCATGGCACAGCAAACAGCCGCCCCCGTCGACAACCCGGCAGGCGGCGCACAGCGCAGGCCGCTCGTCCTCCAATGCCTTTTTGTAAAAGCCAAACCGATGCCCGCGCCAGGCTGCCGGGCTGCCGGGCTGTTTCGTGTATCCCCTGGATCATGGCGTCGTCCGCCCATAAGGCGACCTTCAGGCCGGCTTCCGTCTGGAGGGACAGGCAATCAAAGCCCTGCAGGAAGGCTTCCCCCAGCAGGACCAAATCCAGCCCCTGTGCCTTCCCTTCCCGCGCGCAGTCCGCTATCCGCCGCAGGTTGGCTTCCGGCCGGCCTTCTTCGCTGGTCTGCGGGCACAGGCCAATGAGCGGCATCATACCTACCCAACCGGGCAACCGGCGCTATCCTTTAATCCCGTGCTTATACTGTATCATGTTTCACTTGCCGAACGCTTTCAAAGACAACGCCGGGGCCTGAACAAGCATCAATAGGATGTGAGAACAAAGCGGAGAGGTATGGGGTGGCAAAAGAACAGGAGAGAGGGTTCCCTGTTCTTTTCACCCGTCGCGCCCTTCACCGTGGCCGGCCGCACGGGCAGCGCTAAACAGCAGATGCTGCGGCACTCCCTGGCAGCTGCCCGCGCGGCATGCGCGCTTATCCGGAATCTGTTAGAATAAGGGCAATAAACGAAAGGCGGATGCTGTGATGCGCCGCGCTGACATCGCTTGGAATGATCTCCTGGCCTTTGTGCTGGAGATTGCCGCGCTGGCGCTGTGGGGCTTGTGGGCGCGCCGCCTGGGCGGGGCGGGTCTTCCGGGCTGGATCGCGGCGTTTGCGACCTGGGCGGCGTTTATCCTGGTCTGGATGTTTTTCTTTGCGCCCACCGCCGCCTGCTGCCTGCCCATGCCCTGGCTTGCAATCGGGAAATGGCTGTTGCTGTTGCCGCCGGGTCTGCTGTATTGGTGGGGGAACGCGGCGTTCAGCCTGCTCTGGGCCGGGTTGGTGCTCCTGCACCTGGGCTGGGGCTGGTTCAAGGGCGGGCTGTAGCGGGGCCGGTTCTTGGTTTATCGCTTTAGTTGTTATTCAGTTTATGCATAATTGATCGTTACGGAACATAGATTATCGGAAACAAAGGAGACGGAGCGTCTTTATTATTAACGGCAGAAAGGCAAATCCCCCGCTGTCCTTTCGGCCAGGCG
>JAPXQZ010000143.1:0-4875 GCA_033813835.1 Clostridia bacterium
GACGATCTGGCCGCCGGCATAGTTGCCGGAAATCAGGTTGTCCATGCGGGCCTGGGCCTTCAGCGCGTCCCAGCCCTCGGTGGCGACCTGGCTCAGTTCCGTCTGCCCGGAGGGGATGACCAGCACGCCGGAGTCGACGTAGGGCTTCAGCACGTTCATCGCGCCTTCGAAGTACAGGGGGGTGTTGCTGTCGTCCAGGGAGCCGGCGAACAGCTCGATGTTGAAGGGACCCTTCGCGCCGTCCAGCACGCCCAGGCCGGTCAAGAGCGAGGTGCCCTGCAGCTCGCCGATGGCGATGGAGTCGAAGGTGGCGAAATAGTCCACGTTGGGGGAGTTGACCAGCAGGCGGTCATAGGCGATGACCTTGACGCCCTGGTCGTGGGCGTGCTTTAGGACGTTGGTCAGGGTGGAGCCGTCGATCGAGGCGATGATGAGCGCGTCCACACCCTTGGTGAGCATGTTCTCCACCTGGGCGATCTGCTCGTCGATGTTGTCGCCGGCGTACTGCAGGTCGACCTTGTAGCCCAGGGCTTCCAGGCCGTCCTTGAGGTTGTTGCCGTCATGGATCCAGCGTTCGCTGGTGCGGGTAGGCATCGCGATGCCGATGGTGCCCGTCTGCGCGGACGCGAAAGCGACAGCGCCCAGGACGAGGGACAGCGCGGTGAGAACCAAAAGGAACCGTTTCATGAAAGAGCCTCCTTCGTTAATTCTCTTCCGGCTTTCGCCGGGAATGAGCGATCAGAGATAGTGGGACGCGTCGTCGTGCAGCAGGCGCAGCGCGTAGGCCACGGCGCCCAGCACGCTGGCGTTGCCGTCCAGCTGCGCGGGCAGCAGCCGGGGCGGGTAGGGCACGTGCGCCTTGAGCTCGGCTTCGAGGTAATCCCCGTGCCGGGCAGCCAGCGCCTTGCCGACGCCGCCGCCGGAAATGATGACTTCCGGGTTGATGACCGCGGCCAGGTTGACCAGCGTCATGGCGTAGTAGACCTTCAACTCGTCAAGCAGCGGCGCCAGCGCGCCGTCCTCCCCGGCGATGAGCCCCTCCACCGTTCCCCCGGCGGAGCGGGCGGCGATTTTACGCTGCAGCTCATAGGCGGAGAGGAACTTTTCCAGCACGCCCTCTTCCTCGAAGTCCTGCCGCCGGTGCGCGACGCCGGGCAGCATGTAGCCGATTTCGCCGGCGGCTCCGGAATGGCCGTCGTAGAGGTCGCCGTTTAGGATGAGCGCGCTGCCCAGGCCGACCGCGAGGTCCACATAGACGATGTCGCGGCAGTTCATGCCCGCCCCCTGCCACTTTTCCGCGATGGCGGCCAGGTTGACGCTGTTTTGGATGCAGGTACTCAGCCCCAGCTTTTCGCGGAAATACAGATCCATTCGGTGCTCGCGCAGGGTGGGGTGCAGGAAGGGGGCGAAGACCTGGCGGCCGGTTTCGGGGTCCAGCAGGCCGGGGATGCCGAAGCTGACCAGCTTCACCTTGTTCAGGGGCACGCCCGCTTCCCCCAACAGGGCCAGGAAGCGCGCCAGGATTTGTTCCGGAACGGGCTGGGCGCCTTCCTCGGGGATAAAGGCGTCGGCAGCCAGGCGGTTGCCCAGCGCGTCGCAGGCCATCAGGCGCACGCGGTGGCGGCCCAGGTCGACGGCCGCGATGTTGCCCCACTGCGGGTTGTAGGCGTACAGCGTGGGCCGCCGTCCGCCCCCCGGCGCGCTGCTCAGGACGCGGGACGTCACCATCCCCCGCTGCAGCAGGGTCTCCAGGTTGGCGGAGACCGCCGGAAAGCTCAGCCCCAGCGCGCGGCTGAGGTCGCCCCGGGTGCCGGGCCCCTGCTTCTGGAGGTGGGACAGGATAAGCTGCCGGTTCATCCCGCCAATGAGTTCGGGTCCTTTCCCGCGCCGCCCGCGAAGGGGTGACTCGCCAGGTTTGACGGTACGGCCGCGCCGCATTGTTTAACAATATTTAACAACCGGAGTATACGGCCAGATTTTCAATCTGTCAACCCTGACGAAACGAAGGGCTGCCACAGGCGCCGCCATGGGCTGTTTCGCCTTGTTCCTTCCGGCGAATCTATGCTTGAAGGCGCCGGAATTGGAAAGGAAAAGAGCCCGGCGACGGGCTCTCAGGAACGCGATAAAGAGCGGGTTTGTATTATGCTTTCTTTTCCCGCTTGAAACACATGAACCAGTCCAGGCAGTACTGGTCCTCGTCCTTGCTCTCCATCCGCTCCTTGGCCGTGCCGCAGGAGCCGGCGGTGGGGATGATGACGTCCTGGCCGGGGCGCCAGTCGGCGGGCGTGGCCACCTTGTCGCTGTCGGCCTTCTGCAGCGCCTGGATGATGCGCTTGATTTCATCGAAGTTGCGCCCGGTGGTCAGGGGGTAGTACAGGATGGTGCGGATTTTGCCCTGCGGGTCGATGATGAACACCGCGCGCACGGCCTGGGTGTTGGACTGGCTGGGCTGGATCATGCCGTATTTGTTGGCGACCTCCATCCGGATGTCCTCGATGAGGGGGAACTTGACCTCCACGTGCTTCATGCCCTTCCATTCCAGCTCCTGGATTTTGCGCAGCCAGGCGATGTGGGCGTACAGGGAGTCCACCGACAGGCCGACCAGCTCCGTGTTGAGGGCCTTGAACTCGTCCGCGAGGGTGGCGAAGGTCATGAACTCCGTGGTGCACACCGGCGTGAAGTCCGCCGGGTGGGAGAAGAGGATGACCCATTTTCCCTTGTAGTCCGCGGGGAAGTTGATCGTCCCCTGCGTGGTGACGGCGGTGAAGGCCGGGGCGGGGTCGCCGATGAGCGGCATGCGGTTGAAGGCGATAGTTTCCTGGTTGTCCATGTTTGTCTCCTTTCTATTGTTGGCGTGCGTCAGCTTACTGTATATATACCCGTTTTCGCCCCTTAATCCACGAACAAATTTGTCTGCTTCATTCCCGCCAGGTTCGAAACCCTGGTGGCTTTTAACCAATAACAGCATAACAGCGGAGGCGACGCGCGCCCCCGCTGTAGAAACTGATCGGTCAGCCGCTCAGGGCGCGGCGGCGCCCTCCCCGAAGCGCTCAAAGAACGTGACGTCTTCCGCCGGCGCGCAGGGGCGTTTCACGCCGGGAACCCGGGCGTAGCCGAGGGGCAGCAGGGCGACGGCCTCCAGTTCGGGCGGCAGCCCGAGCGCCTCGCCCATCTGGTGCTCCCGGAAACCGGAGATGAAGCAGGAGGACAGCCCCAGCGCGCAGGCGGCCAGCAGCATGTTCTGCACCGCGCAGCCGCAGTCCAGGTAGACGAGGCTGTCAATCCCGTGGCGGCCGTAGCGGCCCAAAGCGATGGAAAGGTCCGCCGCGACGGCGATGAGCACGGGGGCCTCCGCCAGCCACGCCTGGGGCGGGCTGGATTCGTTGTTGCGCGAATAGGTCGCGGCGACCACCCGGCGCTTCTGCTCCGGGTCCCGGATGACGATAAAGCGCCATTCTTTGAGGTTGCCGCCGGAAGGGGCCTCGTGCCCGCAGGCGATGACTTTTTGGACCTGTTCCTCCGTCACCGGGGTGTCCAGGTAGGCGCGCACGCTGCGGCGGTCTTCCGCCAGATCAAAGAAGTCCGTCATTTCCTCTTCCCATACAAGGCGGAGAAATCCAGGGGATTTTGAGGGTCTTTCATCTTGGGCGGTAGCGGGAAGGCGGCCCTGGAGGGCGCAAGGCCGCAGGCCACCATCGCCTCGGTGATCTTCAGGGTGGAGGAGGCGGGGTTGACTACCGGCAGACCGGTCGCCTGCTCCAGTTCCCTGGAGAAATCCAGGAAGGCCAGGGTCATGCAGCCGATGACCAGGGTGTCCGCGCCCAGGTCGGAGACGGCTCGCCGGGAGGCATCCAGCATGCGCTGCAGCGTGGTGCCCCGGTCGTTCATCATGGACAGCACCGGCAGCCCCATGGACACGGTGCCGGCCAGCTTGTCCAGCACCCCGGCCCGGATGGCCAGCAGCCGGTTGGACTGGGTCATCTCCCCTTCCGGGGCGAGCACCGCGAAACGGTTGCCCAGCATGGCGGCGGCCAGGAAGCTGGTCGCCCCGGGGCCGAACACCGCCATTTTCCGCATCAGCTCGCGGATAGCTTCCAGGCCTGGGTCGCCGGCGCAGCCGACGATGGCGGCGTCGTAGCCTTCCTGTTCCTTCTGCACCGCCAGGCGCGCGGTCGCGGGCACGGCCAAGGCTTCCTCGTACTGGGACTCGATGGAGAAGGGGCCTTCATCCACCGCGGCTACGTCGACCAGGGTTCCGGGCGCGGCCCAGGCCCGCAGCATCCCTTCCCTGCGGCGGCATTCCTTGTCCGGCATCAGGCCGGGCACCAGGTAGACGATTTTCATTTGGCCCTCCCATTCTTTCATTCTACGCGCAAAGGAAGGGTATCGTTTGCATGTATTTTGGATGATACCGGGGTCCGGGGATGAAATCCCCGGGCGGGGATCCGGGGGACGCCGTCCCCCGGCGTCTTTCTTATTCTTTTCCCCGTCGCAGGACGCGGCCGGGATAGGCTTCCCTCACCTGGCCGTTTTCCAGGACGGGCTTCCCGTTGACCAGGACCCAGTCCACGCCGCGAGCCATGTTGAGGGGGTTGAGCGGGGTGACCTGGTCCTCCCCGTCAAAGGCGTAGTTGGGCAGGTCGACGACGGCGAGGTCGGCGAAATACCCGGGGGCCAGGCGCCCGCGCCCGGCGATGGCGAAGTGGTCCGCCACCATGGAGGTGTTGCGGCGGATGACTTCCTGAAGCGGCATGCCCTTTTTGAGGTTGCCCTGGATGAAGTTGGGCAGGGCGCCGCGGCGGAGCAGCTCATACCAGTCGAAGGGGAACTCCGGGTCGCCGAGGATTTCGTCGCCCCCGGCGCAGACGTAGGGGT
>JAPXQZ010000144.1:0-4846 GCA_033813835.1 Clostridia bacterium
GATGGACACCGGCCCCAGCGTCGCGGGCACGGAATACTCTTTCTTCACCTACGACTTCGCGCGCAATACCTGGGATGACCAGAAGAAGACCATGACGGCCAGGCCCATGCGCATGCACCTGGACCACTCCTTCGCCAACCAGAAATGGATCCGGGAGACGCGGGCCAAGGAGTTCCACCGGGCGCGGCCCGTCGCCGTCGCCGGGGACGGGAAGTTCCGCAAGGACCAGTACACCACCATTCCGGAGCAGCCCTTCCACATCGAGCGCATCTTCCTGGAGCAGCGCGCGGAGAACGACACGGAAGGCCGCTTCATGCACATCGTGACCCTGACGGAGGGTCGGCGCGTCACCATCCGCTCGCTGGACAACCCCCGCTACGCCGCCACCATCGAGCGGCTGCAGGCCTGCATCATCCCCGCGGGAATGGGGCGGCACGAATACATCAACGAGGACGGCAGCCACGCGATGGTGGTCATCATCCGGCTGAAGAAGGGCTGAGGTGCCCCTGAACCTGGAATCCCCCTCTGCCCGTGCGGCCGTGTATCCCTTCGGGGGCATGGTGACGGCGGATTTCCTGGTGGGCGGCCGCTGGGTCAGCCCGCTGTTTACGCCCTCCTGGGGAACGCCCGAGGGGGAGGGCGGCTTCTTGGAGCGCCTGCGCGGCGACTTTCCCTGCGTTCCCTTCGGCGGGAGCGCCGCGCCCTCGGCGCTACCGAAGGGCTGGGAGCCGGAGGAGGGCGCGGAAGACCCGGACTGCTTCGCGCACGGCTTTGGCGCCCATCACCCCTGGCAGGTGCAGAAAACCGGCGGGCGTTCCGCGCGCATTTTCGTCGATTATCCGCCGGGCCACCCGGTGCGACGGCTGGAGCGGACCGTGGCGCTGGACGCGGAACTTCCCCTTGTGACCTTTGAGGACCGGATCTATGCCCGGACGGCCTGCCGGCTGCCCATCGGGCTGCATCCCATCTTCCGGCTGCCGGAGGAACCGGGCGCGGCCTCCCTGGAGCTGCCGGCGTGCCGCCAGGTCCACACCTACCCGGGGCGGGTGGATGCCTCCTCCGCCTTCCTTCCGGACGCGGCCGCAGGGAGCGCGCGAGAAATCCCCCTGCGGGCGGGCGGCACAGCGGACGCGACGCGGCTGCCCCTGCCGTTTGGAACGGAAGAGCTGCTGATGCTTTGCGGGGTCGCGGAAGGCCGCGCCGGGGTGCGCTACACCCGGGAAGGGTTCCGCGCCGTCCTGCGCTGGGACGCGGACATCCTGCCCAGCCTGCTGCTGTGGCTGAGCAACCGCGGCCGGCGGCAGGCGCCTTGGAACGGGCGAAACCTGTGCCTGGGGATGGAACCCGTCGCCGCCGCTTTTGACCTGGGCACGGCCGCGTCCCTGGGCAGGACGCCGGTTCCCACGCCGACGTTCCTGCGGCTTGCGCCGGAGGAGCCCCTCGTCCTTACGCATTCCCTGTCCGCGGAGGCGGCGGGATAAGCCGCGCAGCGCACCCCAGGGCGGAATGCGGTATCCATCAATCACTTAATTGGGGAGGAAGTCAATGACAGGCCGTGAGCGCATCCGGGAGACCCTCAACCACCGGGAGCCGGAAGGGCTGGCGATCGACTTCGGCGGCATGCGTTCCACCGGCATCCACATGCAGGCCTACCTGGACCTGGTGCGCGGGCTGGGGATGAACCTCCCGCCGCCGAAGCTCTACGATGTCTTCCAGCAACTGGCGGAGCCGCAGCAGGAAGTCCTGGAACGTCTGGGCGGGGACGTAGTGCAGGCCCACCAGCGCGCACCGGCCTTCGGCATCCCCATCGACGAGGGCTGGAAGGAAATCCGCATGAGGGGGCAGCCCGTGCTGGCGCCCCGGGGCTACAATCCGGTAGACGAGGGCGGCGGGAACGAATACATCTACCAAAACGGCGTGAAGTGGGCCTACAAGCCCGCCAACAGCCTGTATTTCGACCAGGTCGCCCACCCCTACCAAGGCTGCGAAACGCCGGGGGACGTGGACAGCGTGCCCCTCGCCCCCCTGTCGGGGGAAGACCTGGACTTCATCGCGCAAGGCGTCCGGCACCTGTATGAGACCACCGACAAGGCCATCCTGCTGGCCGTGGGCGGGAACATCTTTGAAGCAGGGCAACTGGACTTCGGCTACGAGGACTTCTTCGTCAACCTGCTGGCCGAAAAGGACCTGATGCACCATTACTTCAACCGCCTGACCGACGTCTATATGCAAAACCTGGAAAACCTGCTGCCGAGGGTGGCGGAATATGGGCCGGTCCTGCAGTTCGGCGACGACCTGGGCACCCAGCAGGCGCCGCAGATCTCCCCGGAGATGTACCGGGAAATGATCAAGCCCTACCACGCCCGCCAGTACCGCTACGTCCGGAACCGTTTCCCGGCTTGCAAGGTCTTCCTCCACTGCTGCGGCGCGGTGGAGCCGCTGATTCCCGACCTCATCGACGCGGGCGTCGAGGTGTTGAACCCCGTGCAGATCACCGCCCGGGGCATGGACCCCAGGCACCTGAAAAAGGAATACGGCGCCTTCCTTTCCTTCTGGGGCGGCGGCGCGAGGACCCAGACCACGATGCTGTCGGGCACGCCGGAGCAGAACCGGCGCGAAACCCGTGAGCTGATTGAGATTTTCGCGCCCGGCGGCGGGTACGTCTTCACCCAGGTGCACAACATCCAGCCCGGCGTCCCCGTGGAAAACATCCTGGCGGTGTACGATACGGCGCTGGCGGAGCGGAGCCGGCGCGGGAACAGGAACCCCGACAGGGGCTGACACGGCCGCCCGGGAAAGCGCCTTCGGGCGCTTCTGCTTGTCAAAAAAGCCACCCTTCGGGGCATTCACACAGGGATTTAACAAAATAACTTGAGTGACAACTTCAAGCGGGGCAAAAGCAAAGACCACACCGTGAAATCCTCAGTGTGGTCTGCTGCATTAAGTACAGCTATAAACAGATTACAGCTTCAAAAATCCCTGCTTAAACGCATCCGGGAAGATGAAAGTCTTTTCGCCGGCAGTGAATGTGACTCGAATATACTTGCCGGCTTTATCTATCCACGTTACCTTGCCAGCGCCGAAGGCTTTATGTGAAACCTCGGTGCCAACCTCCACGCCGGACAGGTCAAGCTCCGGCTCTGCCGGTTTTGCCACAGGAATAGAGACAGGCACTCTGGGAGCATCCACCTTTTTGATGCCGTAGGCCTCCGTAACAAGAGAGGGCTTGGGCGAAATAGTTTTGACTGGCGTTGAGGGCGCTTCTGGCTTTTTTTCTTCCGGCACAGGCACTTCCACGATTTCCGGCTCCTCGGCTATGCCGGGCTTTTCCATTGTGGACTGCTGATTGTAGAACAGGCGCTCGTATTCCTCTCGTTTGATGACGGTATCCCAACCGCCGATGTCTTTATCCTTGTGTTTGTCGATGCCGGTGTAGGACAGGCTGGAATCCTCGTAACGCTTGAACTTAAATATTGCGTCGTTCATCAGGCTGGCATTGAACACGCCGATAGAGCAAAGTATTTCGAAATCCTTGACATTGAGACCGGTGACCTTTTTGAACAGCTCCGGCTCAAGCTGAGTGATTACGTCTTTGAGCGAACGCTCACGGTAATCGGTAAGATACATAAACACGGGTACACGCGTGGCGAATTTAATGAGCTTTTCCTGTATCTGCTTGCGCATGGACTTGTATTCTTTTTCCGCGTCGGTAAGTTCTTTTTTCTCTTTGGGCGTCAGTTTATCGTCACGATCTTTTTTCGCCTTTTTAACAGCCTCGGATTTGTTGATAATCGTCTCAATGTCGGAATTCAGGCTGCGGAACCCTTCGATGTGCATCAGCGCCTCGAGCGCGTCCTTGTTGTTCATAAGGCGGGTGAGCGTATCGTTATCCACATTGACGAGCAGCGCGGACTCCCAACGCTTGGCAAGCAGCGTGGCGGAAGTGCCGGCCATAGCAATATCAAGCACGTCCTGCGCGTTAATCTGTCGCATGGTACTTCCGTCGTATGCAAGGACGGGCAGAAAGCTGATAAATTCCGCTACCTTCTTTTCGGGATTGCCCTCGTTCACATCGAGGCGGCAACTGTAATCGGAAATCTGCCGCAGGGCGCGGTCGAGCGCAAAATCAAAAACATAGCACTCCTGTTTCATAATAATGCGATCGCCGTTATCGTTCTTGACCTCCCACGGCGACTGAACACGAAACGCCGCTTGGAAATATGTCTCCGGGCTTTTGAGATCGCGCAGCATGAAGATGCCTGACCACGGGCGGATGGTCACGCCGGTGGTGAGCTTGCCGCAGGAGAGCGTGATGGTTTTTGTGGCAAGGGGGTCTCCCATCGCAGCTTGGACGGGCGCGAGCGCGTCAAGACCGATTCCGGCTTTGGAACCGGCGCTGACAATAATTTTGTAATCGTGATAAAAGCTGTTCTGCTTTTGTGCGAGAAGATTTGCCATGGCCTGACAGGAGGCGACATTCGGCAAAAACCACATGGTATGCGACAACACATTCAGCAGACGCGTATCGGAATAGGGCATAGGCGGGCGCTTGTCCTGCCCCAACTTTAATTCATCCACGCTGGCGGGCAGATAAGAGCCGCGAATGAGGTTGAGCCACTTTTGCACCTCGTTTTCGTATATGAACCGCGCCTCTTTATCCTTGCCCTTGGCCGAGAAAAACACATTGAGGTCAAATTCGTCAAACTCGCCCTGCATGGCGATCTGGCGGATGCTGTCCGGGATGCGGTAGGTCATCATGACCATACGCGGCAGCGCGCGGTAGGGGTTGTCCGGCGTGTCGCCCCACGCCTCTTTTGCTCGCTGCTCGTCGGAGTAGGTCCAGTTA
>JAPXQZ010000145.1:0-4829 GCA_033813835.1 Clostridia bacterium
CCGCTGCCAGGTGCCGCCCATCGGGCAGTTTTCCAGCGCGATGCGGATGCCCCTGTCCTCCGCCCGCTTGCAAAGCTTGCGGAAAACGGCGCCAAAGCGCTTGAAGGATGCGTCGACCGGCTGGCCTTCCAAGGCGCCGGCGAAGGTGGACACCATTTTGGCGCCGTACAGCGGCGCCGCGTCAATCGCTCGATCCAGCTGCCCGATGTGCTCCTTGATCTGAATCGGGTTGCTGTATACGCCCAGGGTGGTGATTTCAACGCCCCTTTCCGCCGCCGCGGCTTTCAGCCGGGGTCCCTGTTCCTCGACGTTTACACCATAGAATTCCATATGGAAATTAACTGACAGCGCCTCAAACCCCGCGTCGAGGAAAGGCTGGAACCATTCGTGCTCGGCGTTCCCCGGCATGCAGCTGCCGATGCGCAGCGCCATTTCAGCATTGTCCTTCACGTTGTCCGCCTCCCGTTGCAGTTCTGGATTTCTCTTGATTTCCCAACGCATTCTATCACATGGAACGAGGCGGTACAACGAACCTGTCCGTGACAAGGGCCTGTCGCTATGCTATAATTCCAATGGATTACCGGGTGTGCACAGAAAGGGCGTATGGCGAAACTGACCAAGGAAAAGCGCAGCACGCTGATGAATATCGGCTTCATCATCCTGACGCTCCTCCTGGTATTGTACCTGGTTTCGCAGGCGGGAGACGCCAACCAGATCGTCAACGCTTTTGGTTCCATCAATCCCTGGTGGCTGTTGGGCGCCTTGGGCTGCTTTGCGGTGTACGTGCTCCTGGAAGGGCTTATCCTCCGCATATTTTTTTGTTTCCAGCAGGTCAGGACGACCTGGAAAGTCTGCAACCTTGTCGGGTTGATCGGGATGTATTACTCCTCCATCACTCCTGCGGCGACCGGCGGACAGCCCATGCAGGCCTTCGCGCTTAAAAAACGGGGAATTGCCTCCGGTGTCGGCTATTCCGCGCTGGCGGTCAAGTTCTTCTGCTGGCAGTGCGCCTTACTCTTGACCGGCGCCGTCCTGTGGGTGGTTTCCGGTTCCTACGTCTATAGCGTCCTGGGCAGCGGGGTGTGGCTGGTCGTGGTCGGCTTTTTCTTCAATTCCCTGATGGTCGGGGTAGTCATCCTGCTGGCCATCAACCGCAACCTGGTGCGGGCGGTCATTGTGTTTTTCGTCAATCTCGCCCATCGCTTCCGCATCGTCAAGGACAAGGCGAAAACCTCTTCGCGCATGGACGCGTCCCTGAACGACTTCCATTCCAGCGTGGAGATCCTCACCGGGCAGCCCCTGCAGTTCCTGGTGCTGTTCCTGATCTCCCTGGTTCAGGTCACCGCCCTGATGAGCGTTATCTTTTTTATTTACCGCGGCTTTTACCTGACGCAGCACAACTATCTGCAGGTAATCACCATCCAGTTCCTGCTGTACATCACCGCGTCCTTTACGCCGCTCCCCGGCGCTTCCGGTGCGCAGGAAGGCGGGTTCTACCTCTTTTTCAGGAGTTTCTTCCCGGATTCCCTGATTTTTGCCGCCTTGCTGATTTGGCGGTTCATTACCTATTACCTGTTCATCGTCGCCGGCTTCTTCGCCGTCATCGCGGATCAGACATATTCCATCCGCGTCCGGAAGAAATCGGCACCCGCCCTGATGGAGGAAGAGTTGGGGGCGGACGATATGGAGGAGGAACCTTGAAGAGACGGATGATGGCCACCTTGTCGGCCTTTCTGATTCTGGTGTCCGCCGCGGCTGCCGCCTTCACACAACCTGCCGTCGCGCCGCGCGTTCTGGTGCCGGGGGAAACCTATGCGGTCCAAACGCAGGAGAAGGGAGAATGGCGCTCCAGCGCACCGGAAATCGCGGCGGTCGATGAAAAGGGCGTCGTCACCGCCCTGTCGGAAGGGAAGACGGAAATCACGCTGGCGCAGAAGGGAAAGGCCGCGCTTTCCCTTTCAGTCGAGGTCGTCTCGAACCCCGCGGTTCCCGCCGATATCCGTGCTGCCATCGATCTGGCCATCGCAGAGTGGGAAGCCGCTGCCGGCTCCGCGTTCAAGAAAAACAACAAGTACACCACCTGGTACTACGGGCCAATGGCCAGTTTCGGCTGGTGTGGCGCCTTTACCAGCTACGCCCTGGGTGAGGCGGGGGTTTTCCAGGAGCCGACCGATACCTGGCGGAGCCTGCAACCCCTGAAGGACGGGGCGCCGCACGGCGTCCGGGAGGCAGGGGTGCCCAAACTCCTGGCCGGCTATACCGCGCTGGATCGCCTGAGCCATATTCCCCGGCCCGGATACCTGGTCATTTACGGGCGCCGGGGTGGCTACAAGACCCTGCACGTCGGGCTGGTCACCCGGGTGGAGCATCGAGGAGAAGGTGTCTATCTGCTGGAAACCGTGGAAGGGAATCTTGCCAACCGCATCAAGAGACTGACCTACCTGTACGACAGCAAAACCGCGGACCCCAAAAAGAACCTCGCAATGCTGCCGGAGGAGGAACGCCTGCAGCCGGATATCTTTCAGTATCGTCTGACGGACGAAAACTGGCGCGTCACGGCCTTCCTGCAAACCTGGTATTGATGGTTTTCGCGCTGATTTACAGTTCGGACAGCCGTTTCGCGTCCAGGAACTCCAGCTCCCTGGAACCGGCAAGGGATTCCAGGTGATGCCGCAGTTCGTGCTTGAGCACGTCGAGGATCAATCCTAAGCCTGCCGCGTCGTCGCCCATTTCCGGGTACACCCTGCGGAACGAGCCATAGTACAGCAGGATGCCACGCCCCATCTGCCGGCTGACCGTGTATTCGCCCAGGATCAGCGCCGGCACGCCGGATGCGGTATCCGAGCGGGCCTTGGATCCCTCGGAGACGCCGATGCCCAGGTTGAGTCCCTCGAAGATTTCCTTTGGCAGGCTGGCGGCGGCTTCGCCCAGCAGTTGGGTAAACCGTTCGATTGAAATCATGCCGCCCACCTCCTGTCACCCGACTTATTTATAGCTGCGGCGATGGCTGATGGCAAGCATCTTGTTCCTTTCGTCCCCGCCGTGATAAGATGCTTTGGCGCAAGATTGAGAGGCAGCCGGGCGCTGTTCCCCATGGCGCATGGGGTTAGCAGGCGGGGGAGAGAGAATGGACACGTTGGTTTACGCGCACCGCGGCGCATCCGGGTACGCGCCGGAGAACACGCTGGAGGCTTTCCGGCTGGCGGTTGAGCAGGGCGCGCACGGCGTGGAGCTGGATGTCCACTTGACAAGGGACAAGGAACTGTTGGTCACCCATGACGAGCGGATTGACCGGGTATCCGACGGCAGCGGCCTGGTCGGCAGCCTGACGCTCAAGGAAATCAAAAAGCATCTGTTCAACCGCCTGCATCCGGAGTATGAAAAGGCGACCGCGCCCACGCTGGAGGAAGTGCTGGAACTGCTGGGCCCGGCTGGCCTCATGGTCAATATCGAGTTGAAAAACAGCCGCGTTCCCTATCCGGGGCTGGAGGAGCGGTGCGTGAGCCTCGTGGACAGGCTGGGGTTGAACGAACGCGTCGTTTACTCCTCTTTCAATCACTATTCCATGGGTTTGATCCGCCGCATCAACCCCGGCGCGGTGTGTGGCCTGCTGTACGATTGCTTCCTCCTGAATCCCGACGAATATCTACAGAGAAGCGGCATGCAGGCGCTGCACCCGCACTACCTGGACCTGCTTATAAACCCGGAGCCCTATGCGCGCGCCCAACTGGCGGGAGGCCGTGTCAACGTGTGGACGGTCAACGACGACCGGGACGTGCGCAGGGTGGCAGACGCCGGAGCAGACGTTTTGAGTACCAATTATCCGGATCGCGCGCTGGCGGTTCTCGGTTGAGCACCCCATCCCCGATTGACGGTTATCGCGGAAAATGTTAAGATTAGCAAGGAAAAGTCAACGCAAAAGGAAGTGGATGCATGTCCGGTCATTCCAAATGGGCCAATATCAAGCATAAAAAGGGCAAGGCAGACGCCGAGCGCGGGAAGGTCTTCACCAAAATCGGCCGCGAAATCGCCATTGCCGTCCGCGAAGGCGGCCCGGACCCGGCGGTCAACGGAAAGCTCCGGGATATCATCGCGAAGGCCAAGGCCAGCAACATGCCCAACGACAACATCAGCCGCAGCATCAAGAAGGCGGCGGGTGAGTCCGGCAACGTGATTTTTGAAGAAATCCTCTACGAGGGCTATGCGCCGGGCGGCGTCGCGGTCATCGCCGAGGTGGTGACCGACAACCGAAACCGCACGGCTTCCGAAGTTCGCCATATTTTCGACAAGAACGGCGGGACGCTGGGGACTAACGGCTCCGTATCCTATTTGTTTGATTTCAAGGGACTGCTGCTGGTGGAGCGCAGCCCGGGCGTGAACGAGGACGAGCTGATGCTCAGCGCCCTGGACGCAGGCGCGGAGGACGTCCGTTCCAGCGATGAAGGGTTTGAAATCTATACCGCGCCCAACGATTTTTCCGCTGTCCGGGAAGCGCTTGAAAGCAGCGGCTATTCATTCCTTTCCGCCGAGCGCCGGCGGATCGCGCAGAACTCCGTGGTGGTGGAGGACGAGGAGAGCCTGGCCAAAACCGTCAAACTGCTGGAGATGCTCGAAGACAGCGACGACGTGATGAACGTCTACCACAACGCCGAGCTGCCTGAGGAGCCGGAGGAGGAATAGTATCGGTCTTTGCGTTTCGGACTTAAGAAGGCGCCGGAACCACCGGCGGCTTCAGACTGTCAAAGAACCCTGTTAAGCGAAAGCGGAGCCGGGTTCTTTACCTTTGACCCAAAGTATCTTTGACATGACATACATGCCAAGATTTATAA
>JAPXQZ010000146.1:0-4747 GCA_033813835.1 Clostridia bacterium
GCCCTAGAAAAACTGGAGGCGGCCGCGCAGGAGAGAGTCAATAGCTGGAGCCTATCCATCCGCTATCGGGGACACGTTTTCGCCCATCTTAATTACGCGACGCTGGGCTTGACACAGTCAACGGACGAATTGTTCCAGCTGCTCAACGAGGCCTGGCTTTTGACCCATACCGGCAGCATCCACGACCAAAAGGCGGCGATCGACGCGCTTTCCCGCGAGCCGTATCGGGTGGGGTCTGTGGAAAACCAGCCGGATGGCGGCCAGTTGCAGGCAATTCTCGAGCAAATCGCGCCATACGTCGACGCGCAGCCAGTCAACGCGGCCATCCTGGCTTTCCGACCGGACGACGCGGAACCCTTCCTGTTCCAGGACGAGCAGCCGGGCGCTCGGCTGGATATCGACGCAGAACGGGACAAGATTCTGGGCATGGCGGCTAGGGGAGAATCGGGGACGCTGGACCTGGCCCCCGAGCTTCTGATGCCCGAGGTGACCCGCGCCCAGCTGCAGCAGACAGTTGCGCTCCGGTCCACGGTCTCAACGCCGATTGCAACCAGTTCCACCGAAAACAGGAACCACAACATCCGCCTTTCGTTTGAACGGATTAATGGAACCATTCTAAAGCCCGGACAGTCCTTCAGTTTCAATGACGTGGTCGGCCCCCGTACGCTCAAGGCAGGCTTTGCGGAAGCGCTGGAGTACGTATACGGAGACCTGGTGACAGGGGTGGGCGGCGGCGTTTGCCAGGCCAGCACCACCCTCTATCAGGCCATCCTGACCGGCGGTCTGACCAGCACGAAGCGGACGCCTCATTCCGACAAGGTCGATTATACGGAAATGGGCCAGGATGCCACCGTCTATCTGTTCGGCGGCAGGGAAATTGATTTCCAGTTCAAGAACACCACACCGGGGAATATCTACCTGACCGCGCACGTCAAGCCCGCAAAGAACAGTTCCAAACGCCTGGTTGCTGAAATCAGGGTATACGGGATCAGCCTTGGGGAGGGCGTCACCTACCGCCTTCGGTCCGAAGTCGTCAGGACGATTCCGCCGCCCGACGAAAAGAAATATATCGTGGATAAAACAGGGCTGGTCGTGACGTATACGGACGAAGAAAAACTGAAATCTTCCGCCCAGGAAGGGAAGGTCATTGAAACCTACCTGGAGAAGTACCTGAACGGCTCCCTCGCGGATTATCCCAAACTCATCAGCAACGACACCTTTGGGGCTAAACCGGCGGAATACTGGAGAGGGAACACCGTCCGCGGGAGGGATTAGGAACCACACCCGAACCCGCTTGTTTTCAGCTGACCATTTCCCGTCGGCACCATACAACAGGGCTTAAGGACCTCCGTAATTGCCGCGGCGCATAATGTATATAAGCTTGCATGAACATACGCGTTCGGGTATTATGATGCGCGGACGGAGGAGATAAATGGGTGCGAAGCGGTTTTTCCTGTTTGCGAATCCCGGCAAGCCGGAAACGGCTTCTTTCGCGGGGACGCTTGCGGATGCCCTGATTCAGCGGAACTGCGCGGTATCCTTGGACGGATGGCTGTTTGATCGGCTGCGCGTCGGCGAACATAGCAGCCTCTCCGCCGTTGACGCAACCTATGACGCCGTCGTTTCGTTCGGCGGGGATGGAACCTTGCTGCGTGCCATCCACGCTGCCGCTGCACACAACGTTCCCGTGCTGGGGGTCAACCTGGGGCACACCGGTTTTCTGCTGGAAATGGCGCCGGAAGGCATCCTTGATATTCCCGGGCGCCTAATTTCTGGCAACTTCACGATCGAAGAGCGCATGCTGATTCGCGGCGCGGTGAAGGATAGACAGGCGGCGCTGGCGATGAATGAGGTATTCCTGACCCGGGGACAAAATCCCAATAGCCTGGTAATCGACGTGTTCGCCGACGGCGCGCTGGTCTATACCATCCATGGGGACGGCGTCCTCGTTTCGACGCCTTCCGGCTCAACGGGGTACTGTCTTTCAGCGGGAGGACCGGCTGTCCATCCGGATATCAATTGCCTGATTATCGTTCCGATATGCTCCCACATCATGCACCAGCGCGCCATCATCCTGCCGCCGGATACGGAAGTCCTTCTGAAGGTGCGTGTGCACCGGGGCCGTCCGCATCAGGTCAGCATGGATGGGCAGGTTGTGCTGGATTTGGAAGGCGAGACCGTAGTAAAGGTATCCATCGCGCCGGAGAAGGCACGCCTGATTCGGCTGAAGGAGCAGTGCTTTGTTTCAAGGCTGCGCCAGAAACAACTGGAGTGGGGCAATCACGTATATGGAGGAAACAAATGAAAAGCACCCGTCAGGCGGCCATCCTCAATCTCATCGACAAGCACGACATCCGTACGCAAAAAGACCTCGCCGAGCGGCTTAAGGTACAGGGCTTTACCGTCACGCAGGCGACCGTCTCCCGGGACATTAAGGAAATGCGTCTGCTCAAGGTATTGTCCGGGATGGGCGAGTACAAGTACGCGACTGCGGACCAGGCGGAGCATTCCGTTTCAGACCGTTTTGTCCGAATGTTTGTCGATTCGGTCATCTCCATCCAGTCCGCCGGAAATATCATCGTCATCAAAACCCTCTCCGGCAGCGCAAACGTCGCGGGCGAGGCCATTGACAGTATGCGCTGGCCTGAAATCCTTGGGACCCTGTCCGGTGACAATACCATATTTGTCATCGTTCGCGACGCGCAGGACGCGGGTGACGTGGTGAAGAAGTTCTACGAGATTCTCCAATAGTATCCGCAATGATAGAAAGTCTGCTGATCCGCGGGGTCGCGCTGTTTGAAGAGACGTTTCTGGTTTTCGGCAATGGTCTGCATGTCTTGACCGGCGAAACCGGCGCGGGGAAATCCTTGGTGGTGGACGCCATGGACTTCTTGTGTGGCGCGAAGGCGGACCGTGATTTATTGCGCGCTGGGAGCGATAAGGCCTATGTTGAAGGCGTGTTCAAAGTGGATGGCCTGCCAAAGCTCCTGGAAACCCTGGAAACCCTGGAGTTGGAAGCAGACAATGGTTTCCTGACGTTGTCAAGGGAACTCAGCGCCTCTGGGCGCAGTGTATACCGCGCGGGCGGCGTTGCCGTTTCGCAGGCTGCTTTCAGGATGCTGACGGTTCATCTCATCGACCTGCACGGCCAGCACGAGCACCAGTCCTTGCTGCAGGAAAGCCGTCACCTTTCCTTTCTGGACGCTTTTGGCAGTGAAACCCATGAAGCAAGAGTGCATAGAGTCTGCGGATTGTACAGTCAGCACCTCCTGGCCCGGGAAGCGTATGATTCCGCGCGCCGGCGTAAGGACGCCGCGGCGGAAAGGACGGAAACCCTGACTTTCCGCCTGCGGGAATTGCAGGGAGCCAACCTCTTGCCGGGAGAGGAAGAAGGTCTGCAACAGGAACGAAGCCTGCTGAAAAACGCGGAGCGGATCCGTGCCGCGCTGCAGAGTGTCAGAACCTTGCTGGTTGACGCTCCCGGTGGTGAAGCGGAAGCGCTTTCACGGTTCATTGAGGCGGAAAAGCATTTGGATGCCACCAACGGCCTGGATACCCGGTTTTCAGAGATTTCAGGCCGGGTAACCGCCTTGCGGTACGAGTTGGAGGAACTGGGGCGCGATCTGGGCACACTGATGCGGGAAGTCAGCCCGAACGCGCATCGGCTTGAGGAGGTTGAAGTACGGCTGGACTTCCTCAGAAAGATGAACCGGAAGTACGGCGCAACAACGGAAGAAATGCTGCGGACGCTGGAAGAAACCAAAGCGGAACTCAGACAGTTGGCCTCTCTGGATGAACAGCTGGAGTCTCTTGGAAAAGACGCTCAGCGTGCCGAGAATGCCTATTTGGACGAAGCGCGCCTGCTCAGCGGTGAAAGGCGGAGTCTGGCGGAAAAGTTTGAGCGGCAGGTGGAGGACTTGCTGGCTGATTTGAACATGGCGGGCACTCGTTTTCAGGTTCGTCTGACGACCGACGAAAGCCGTGAGCGTCCCGATGGGATCGACCAGGCTGCAATGCTGATCGCGCCTAACGTCGGGGAGGAATTCAAACCGCTTGCGAGAATTGCTTCGGGCGGCGAACTCTCCCGTCTCATGCTTGCGATGAAATCGATTTCCGCGCAAACGAATGAAATACCGACCATGGTGTTTGATGAGATTGATACTGGGGTGTCTGGTAAGACGGCTTCTATTATCGCTTATAAACTATGGGAAATCGCGCGCTACCGCCAGGTTATTTGCGTGACCCACCTGCATCAGCTGGCGGCAATGGCCAACCGGCACTACCACGTGAGCAAAACGGAGCAGGCGGGCCGAACGAGCGCGAGCGTTACGCTGATGGAGATTGACCAACGCAGGGATGAAATCGCAAAGATGTTGGGGGATCCAGTTACGCAGGGGGCCAGCAGCCTCCAGCATGCGGACGTACTGCTTCGGGACGCGCAGCAATACCGGGAGGAACATCCCGTCCTGCTTGAGGCAGGCCCGTCATTGACCGGATAATGCAGGAGACTCCTGCATAACGCCGAGCGAAAAAGGCCGTTTCTTATAAAATCGGTCTTTGTCCGTTTGTTTTCCACACCCAAGGCAGACGATTGCTCGTAAGCGTCAAACGGAACCACGTCTACTAACCAAAAGAATCTCAGTAAGCGTCAAACGCTCTGATTCACCCTACACACATTCGGCGCGTTGATTGGCATCAGCCTGGCCACCTGGTCATCCTTACCCATATCCAGCGATGGGGCTTCATG
>JAPXQZ010000147.1:0-4746 GCA_033813835.1 Clostridia bacterium
CTCCGAAAAGTTGCTGCCGCCCACGTTCACGCCGGTAACCATGCCCTCCGGGCTGATGCCCGCGATGACCTCGACGGGGCCGCCGTAGCCGCCGCGCTCCGACTTGCCGACGAAACCCAGCGTCGTTCCATCCGGGGCTTTTGCCTCATAAAGCACCTCCCCTCCTTCCAGGGCGATTTCCGCGAAGGTTTCAGCGCCCGGCACAACCAGCAGCCTTGCCTTTTCTTCGGCAAGCACGGCCTGCTGGGCGATGGGCGCCTTGGTCACCTCGTTGGTCACCGCCAGGCTCAGCGCCGCCACGATCGTGATGGCGCCCAGGACGATCCAGGCGGAAATACGGTTCTTCATGCGGCTTCTATCCTCCATTTGCGTCGGCTTATTGTTTCAGTTCTGGAGCGATGCGCAGCGCGCAGGCAATCAGCTCCGGCTCCGGTTTTCTTCCCAGCATCTCCTCCGCTGCCCGAAGGTCGTTCTTCAGGAGGGCGGCGCGGACCGCGGTGCTGGAAACCAGGCGTCCCTGCGGGGTCTTGACAGGTGCGATGACGCTCAACCCGATGCCAGCGTGGTGGCACATCGCTTCAAGGGTCATCACGTCGGTGTCGCCCCGGTAGCCGAAGTGGTGATTGAAGCCCGCGACGATATGCCGGGCGTTCAGCTTGCCGATTAGAACCTGCTCAAAGAACTCGCGGCCCGGCATCATCCGCAGTTTCTGTGTAAACCGGCTGACCGCGACGTTTTGGATCCCCACCTGCCCCAGGAGCCTGATTTTCGTCTCCAGCGGGGTCAGCTCACACGGACAACTCTCCGGGGAAATCACGCACATCGGCATAGGATTGTAGGTATGCACCAACGCTGTCATCCCCTTGTCCCCGGCGATGCGCTCCGATTCCTCGACCAGCTTGCGGTGCCCCAGATGAACACCGTCAAAAACGCCCAGGCATACGACCATAGGCGTGCGGAGGCAACCCTCTAATTCTTCGACCTGATAGACCCTCACAACAAAATCCGACCTCTTCCTGCAGGAAATTAAGAACGTACGGATACTATCACGGACAACAGGAAATGTCAATCTGGGGCAAGGTGATTCCGTGTTCATGTCCACGCCTTCGGCGCCTGCCGGTCCCCCTTTGCCAGAGCCCGGAACAGCCGCTATACTCATCCCAAACGGGGTGGAGGTTGATTGGCGATGCGAGGGTTTACCCGAATGCAGACAGGCGCAGCCGTTTTGGCGATGGCGTTCATCCTGCTTTGCCTCATCCTCTTTTCCCTTTTGGGGACCTCCCCTATGACGCCCTCCCCTTACAACACCTACACGCTCCAGGCGCTGGCCTGGCGCAAGGGACAGGCGTTCCTGGACGGCGACGTTCCGCACCTGGAACTGGCCATCTATCAGGGGCGCTATTTCGTCAGTTTCCCCCCTGTCCCCACCGTTCCGGTGTTCCTGTTGACCTTCCTCTTCGGAAGCGGCGTGCCCGACGGCCTGCTGGTCCTGCTCTACGCGTTGGCGGCGCTGCTCGTTTTGTACCGCTATCTGCTGAGGAAGGGGTTCTCCGTTTCCTCCGCGGCGTTCTGGGCGTTTGCCGGCTGTCTTTCCTCCTCCCTGCTGCCCCTCCTCTGGTCCGGCGCCGTCTGGTATCAGGCCCAGGTATTGGCATTCCTCCTCACCGCGTGCGCCGTCGAACGGATGGACGCGGATCACCCGGGACTGGGCCTCCTGTGCTACGCGCTGTCGGTGGGCTGCCGCCCCTTCAACGTGCTGTATGGACCGCTGCTGGTTCTGCTGTATCTGTCCGCGCGCGCCGCGCGGGGAATAGGGCTGAAAACTTCCCTGATGCGCCTCCTTCCGGGTTTCATCCTGGGCTTTCTCGTCGCAGCGCTATACGCCGCCTATAACTGGATTCGGTTTGACAACCCTATCGAGTTCGGGCACAGCTACCTCCCGGAATTTTCCACCCAGGGCGGCACGCAGTTTTCCCTCTCCCATCTGGGGGAAAACGCCCGACGTTTCATTCTGTCCCAACCCTTTGATCTGCAGGGGGAAAGCCTGCGCCTGAAGCAATTCGGGTTCTCCCTTTTCCTTGCCAATCCCCTGCTGCTGCTCCTTGTATGGCGGGCGCTTCAGGATATGGCAAAACGCGCCTTTGGCCCCAGGCAGGCGGCGGTCCTGTTTTTCTTTTCGGCGCATCTCTTCCTGCTGCTGCTGCACCGCACCTTCGGCGGGTATCAGTACGGAGCCCGCTACGCGGCAGACCTGCTGCCCTACGCGTTTATCTATCTGGGCATCGGGGACAGAAAAAAACCAGCCTGGCCGGAAACCATCCTGCTGGCCGTCGGTTTTGCCTTTGCCGTCTGGGGAAGCCTCGTCATCCGGGTCCAGTAGGCTGCCGGGCGCAGGCTGGTCAATTCCCCTGTTCCAGGTAAGTCATATATTGCTCGCGGGTCATCAGGGTCTTGCGCGGCTTGGTACCCTCGTTGCCGGAGATAATGCCCCGCCGGGTCATTTCGTCAATCAGCCGGCCGGAGCGGGCATAGCCGACGCGCAGCACGCGCTGCAGCATGCTGATGGACATCTGGCCGGACTCCACCGCCATTTCGATTGCCTGGGGCAGCAATTCGTCGAACGCGCCGTCGTCCGCCTCCTCGCCTTCGCCCATTCCGCCGCCGTTTTCAGGCTGGTCCGCCTGATCCACGTACTCAATCAGGTCCAGGTCATACTCCGGCTTGTTGCGGCTACGGATGTATTCCACCGTCTGCTCCACGTCCTTGTCGGCCACGAAGCAGCCTTGCACGCGGATGGGCTCCCGGGTCGTGGAACGGTACAGCATGTCCCCGTATCCCAGCAGCTTTTCGGCGCCCTGATTGTCCAGTATGGTCTTGGAATCGAAGGGCGAGCTGACCCGGAAGGCGATGCGCCCGGGAATATTGGCCTTGATGACCCCGGTAATGATGTTGACGGAGGGGCGCTGCGTCGCCAGGATCAGGCAGATGCCGGCGGCGCGGGCCTTGGCGGTGATGCGCTTGATGCTCTCTTCAATCTGTTTCCCGGCGACGGTCATCAGGTCGGCCATCTCGTCCACGATGACGATGATGCGGGGCAGCGGTTCCTCGTCCGGGCCCAGCTTCCGGTTGTAGGCGTCCAGGTTGCGCACGCCCGCTTCCATCAAAATCTGATACCGCTCGTCCATCATCTGGCAGATGCGGTCCAGAGCAGCCGTCGCCTTCTTGGCATCGGTGATGACGGGCATCAGCAGGTGCGGCACGTCGTTGTAGGGCTGCAGCTCGACGAACTTCGGGTCCACCATGATCAGCTTGACGTAGCGGGGCGAAGCCCGATAGAGGATGCTGCAGATGATGCTGTTGATGCACACGGACTTGCCGCTGCCCGTGGCGCCGGCGATGAGCAGGTGGGGCATGTCCATCAGCTCGCAAATGATGGGCGTGCCGGTGATGTCCTTGCCCAGGGCGACCGCGGTAGGCGAGCGGGATTCCAGCAAACGCGGCGAGGTCAGCACCTCGCGCAGGTACACCTTGCTCGTCCGGTTGTTGGATACTTCCAGGCCGACGAAGGAGGTGCCGGGGATGGGGATTTCCGCGCGGATGTCCCCCTTGGCTTTCAGTTCAATCGTCAGGTTGTCCATCACGCTGCGGAGTTTGCTGACGTTGACGCCTTCGGCCAGGCGGATCGCGAACCGGGTCACCGTCGGGCCGTGCACGATGTCGTGCAGATGGGCGGGGATGGAAAAGCTTTTCAGCGTCTCAATCAGCTTGTCCGCGCGCAGCAGGTCCTCCTGCGTGGTGTCCGGGTGCTCCGCCGCGGGCGGCTCGCTCAGCAGGCGGATGGGCGGGATCTCGTAGTGGTCGAATGCCAGACGGATTTGCTTGGGTTCCGGACTTTTCGCCATGCCGTCCAGTGTTTTAGGCGCAATCGGCTTTTCGGGCCGAAGCGCGGGTGCGGACGCCGCGTTGGTTGCCGGATGAACGCCAGCGGATGTTGCGGGGTCCGGCAGGACTTCGTCCGACTTTTTCAGCGGCTCCTGCACGGCTGCTTCTGGACGGGAGGCGGCTGGAACTCCTGTAGGCTCGCGGGCGGGCACAGGCGCGGGCGGGGTCCCCCGCTGGTTTTTCCCGCTTTGCGTTTCTGTTTTTTCCTGCGCGGATACCGGCGCGGGGACCGTGTCCGCCCTGAAGCGGCGCGGCGCGGCTTGTGAAGGCGGGGTTTCCACGGCGGGCTTCCCTTCATTTGAAGCAGCGGCTGGCTTCACCACATCCGGCATAACGTCTGATGCTTCATGGTTGAAGGACGCCGGGCGCTGCGGCGCGGCCGCCCGCGGCGCCGGTGCCGGCCGGTGCACGGTCGGATCCGCGGGTGCCTTGGACGGGATGGGCTGCGCGCGCCATCCGTGCGGCGCCGCCGGGACGTCGGGGTCGGCCATCATGCTGCCGACGGGCTGGGGGATGAAGCCGGGCTCCGCATCCCGGGGCTGGGGCGGATAGGCTGCCGGCGCGTACTGCGGTGCAGGCCAGGCAGGCTGCGGCATGGGGGGTTCGAACGTGCCGTCGTCCTCCGGGTACGTCGGTTCCGCCATTGCGGCCTGGGGCTGCGCTTCCGGCTGCGGGGAAGAGGCTGGCTTATGAAGAGCACCATGGCCGCGCCGGCTGCCCAGGCGCTGGAAAAGCGCCACAGGGTTCTGGCGCAGCAGGGCGAACGCGAGACCGATGCTGTCTCTTATACACATCTGACGCTGC
>JAPXQZ010000148.1:0-4731 GCA_033813835.1 Clostridia bacterium
TCTCAGGTGCCCCAAGTGCCGCGGCACCCACATCCAGGTGCTGGGCAACGACCGGAAGGGCTTCTCCGTGGGCAAGGCCGCCGCCGGCGGCCTCCTCACCGGCGGTAGAACGCCAGGCTGCGGGAAACGTCGAACACGTACAGGCTGACCGCGTTGACGTGCCGGACATCCTCCATATCCAATCCTCCTTCTCCCGCGAACCCCGAAGAGACCGGGGCGATGAAGGAAGATACACGCCGCGCCGCGGGGCCAAGCGCTCGGCGTTGGCCGGCCGGTCGGGTTCAGTCCAGCCGGACGGCTTCGCCTGTCCTGGAGGACTCCAGCAGGGCTTCGGCGGCGCGGACGACCGCAGCCGCATATTCCGCCGTCACCACCAGCGCGGCGTCGTCGCCGCAAAGGTAGTCCACAACCGGCGTCATCTGCCGCAAATAATAGCCCTCTGCCGGGGGAACGTCCTGCGCGACCCGCTCCATCGGCCGGCCTGTTTCGCCCCAGAAGACCCCGGCGGCGCCGGCCTCGCCGTCAGTGAGCGAGACCCGCAGCAGCCCGCTGGTGAAAAAGAGGGTAATCCGGTTGACGTTGGGGCCGGCGTAGCCCGCGCAGGTCAGGCAGTAGCTGGCCGTGTCCGTCTTCCCCATCATCTGGTAGGAGCTGTCCACCGAAACGCCGGGTTTGCGCGCCATTGCGGCGCCGAACACCGCGCGCGTCTGCTCGCCCAGGAGGACCTGCACCCGGTCGATCTGGTGCACCGCGTAGTTGAGCACGATGCCGCCGAAGCGCGCGCGGGACAGCATCCAGTCCTTCCGCCCCGCAAAGAAATAGTGGCTGTGGATGAGGTCCTCCGCGTGCACGGGCGTCCCCAAGCCCTCCGCTTCCATATACGCCCGCGCGGCCATGATGGCCCCGTTGTAGCGCTGGGTGTGGCAGACCGCAGCCCTGACGCCGAAGCGGTCTTTCGCCCGGATCATCTCCGCGCAGTCCGCGGACGAAGCCGCCAGGGGCTTTTCAACGATGGCATCCAGCCCACGGGACGCGCAGAACAGGAACGGCTCCCGGTGCAGGTCGTGCGGGGTCTGGATGAGGACGGCGTCCAGCCGGACGGCTTCGCACATCTCACGGTAGTCGCCGAAGGTCGGGCAGGAAAGCCCCTGCCGTTCAACAAAGGCCCGCGCGCCGTCCGCCGTGCGGCTGGCGACCGCAGCCACGTCCACCCGCCCGGTCTCCAGCAGGGCAGGCACGTTCAGCCCCGCGGCGTACCCGGCGCCGATGACGCCGATTTTCAGACGTTCCTTGATCATTTGCCCGCCTTGCTTTCCTTAAAGCCCCGGATCGTCCGCCCGCAGTTTGGCAAGGATGTCGGTGTCCGCGGGGCAGAAGTCCATTCCCACCGTCTCCCGCGGCAGCACCCAGCGCAGCTCGGCGTGCTCCAGCCGCTTTGGCTCGCCCTCCCGGATGGTCGCTTGGAAGAGAATCAGGCGCACCGTGAGGTCCGGGTAGGCGTGCGTGACCCGCATATACTCCTCCCCCACCGCCAGCTCCACCGCCAGCTCCTCCCGGCATTCCCGCACAAGGGCGTCAACCGGCGTCTCCCCCGGGTCCACCTTGCCGCCGGGGAACTCCCACAAGAGGGCGCGCGCCTTGTGCCCGGGCCGCCGGCAGGCCAGGAGGCGCCCCTCCCGCCAGATGAGCGCCGCCACCACGTCGGTCACGCCCCGCCCTCCTTTTTGCCAACCAGCCCGGACAGCAGGGACAGAACCGCGTCCGTCCCGTCCGCGCCCGGCTCCGCCTGCAGGGCGGCGCGCATTTCCTCCGCCCCCGCCCGCAGCGCCTGCAGCGCCGAAACCAGGGTTTCCGGCGTCAGCTCCTCCTGGGAGAGCACCCGGGCCAGGCCCCGGGCAGCGTAATTGCGCGCATTTAAGATCTGGTCGCCCCGGCTGGCGCCTTTGGGATAGGGCACCAGCAGCATGGGCTTGCACAGCGCCAGGAACTCGCCGATGGCGGTCGCCCCGGCGCGGGAAAGAACGAAGTCCGCCGCCGCCAGCGCGTCGGGCAGTTCCGTATCCAGGTATTCCGCCTGAAAATACCCCGGCGTGCCGGAAAGCGACAGCTCCAGATTTCCCTTGCCGCACAGGTGCAGCACGTCCATCTCCGGGAGCAGCGCGGGCAGCGCCCGGCGTAGGGCCTCGTTGACGCTCCGGGCGCCCTGGCTGCCGCCCATCATCAGCAACACCGGCTTGCCGCCCGAAAACCCCGCCAGCGCGAGGCCCCTTTCCCGACTGCCGGAAAACAGCTCCGCGCGCATCGGCGTGCCGGTATACACGCCCTTTCTGCCCAGGGCGGCCGCGCACTCCGGGAAGGTGGCGGCCACTTTCCGGGCGAAGCGCGCGCTGATGCGGTTGGCAAGCCCGGGGGTCAGGTCGCTCTCGTGCGCCAAAACCGGGATGCCCCGCAGCCAGGCCGCCGCCACAACCGGCACGGCGACGAAGCCGCCTTTGGAAAAGACCGCGTCGGGCTTTATCCGGCCCAGGACCCGGAAGGCCTGGAAGAACCCCGCCGCCACGCGGAAGGGGTCCGTCAGGTTTTTCAGCGAAAAATACCGGCGCAGCTTGCCTGAGGAGACGGCGTAATAGGCAACGCCTGGGCGGCCCGCCATCAGCCCGTGCTCGATGCCCCCGGCCGTCCCGACGTAATGCACCCGCCAACCCTCCTGCAAAAGCCGCGGCAGCAGCGCCAGATGCGGTGTCACGTGCCCGGCGGTGCCCCCGCCGGTCAGGACGATGGTCTTTGGCGGCAGGGGGGGCACGGATGGCTTCGTCCCCGGAGGCGAACTTGATTCATTCAAGGAGACACTCATCCTTTGGCGGCAGCCCGTTCCCGGCGACGCAGGCCCCCGGAGGACACCAGCTGGCCCAGGGCGACCAGCAGGAAGGCCGCGGCCAGCATCACGCTGCACAGGGCGTTCACGTGCGGGGGCACGCCGACCTTGACGGAAGAGTAAACCTTCAGCGGCAGGGTGGTCGTCTGCGGGCCGTTGACGAAAAAGCTGATGACGAAGTCGTCCATGGACATCGCGAAGGCCAGCAGGCAGCCGGACACGATGGCCGGCGCCGCCAGCGGCAGGGTGACGGTCCAAAGCACCTTCACCGGCGCGGCGCCCAGGTCGCGCGCGGCTTCCTCCAGCGCGGGGTCCAGGGTGGCCAGCCGGCCCTTGACGGTGATGTAGATATAGGGCACGCAGAAGGCGACGTGGGAGAGCACCAGGGTCAGCATGCCGAAGGGGAGGCGGACGGCGGAAAACAGCGCCATCAGCGCGATGGCGAGGATGATTTCCGGGATCATGATGGGCAGCATCGCCAGGTGCTCCCCCGCGCTGAAGGCGGCGGCGCCCACGCGGGCCAGCAGGCTTTTGCGCGCCCGGCGGCGGGTCAGGCCGATGGCGCCCAGGGTGCCGATGACCGCGGAGAGCAGGACTGACCAGAAGGCCAAAAGCAGCGAGGTGGTCAAAGCATTGCCGTAACCGGCGGCGGGGTCGAACAGGTCCTCGTACCACTGGAGGGAAAAACCCTCGAACTGGAAGTTGGCCGTGCGCCCGGGGTTGGAATTGAAAGAAAACAGCACCACCACCAGGATGGGCAGGTACAGCAGCAGCAGCACCAGCGCCAGGTACACGGACGCCCAGCGGCTGTTCTTCTTCATCTCCGGGCCTCCTTTCCGTGCGTTACCCATGCCTTCATCATCGGGGGAAACCATTAACAAGGTATGAAACCAGATTCCGGGTCAAGGGACGAAATCCCTTGTCAGGGGGCGCGGGGGATGAAATCCCCCGCCGTCTCCTCTCCCTTAAAACACCATGTTCTCCGTCTTTCCGCCCGCGCGGCGGTACAGCAGGATGACCAGGCCAGTCAGGGCCAAAAGCACCACGCTCAGCGCGGCGGCGAAGGGCAGGTCGCGGCTCTTGAGCAGCTCGTTGTGCACCATGTTGCCCCAGAGCATGGTGTTGGAGCCGCCCAACAGGTCGCTCAAGAAAAACAGGCCGATGGAGGGGATGAAGGTGAGCACCAGGCCGGCCAGGATACCCGGCAGGGTCATCGGCACGGTCACGGTGAGGAAGGCGGACAGCGGCGAGGCGCCCAGGTCGCGGGAGGCCTCGACCATCGACCAGTCCATGCGCTCCACGTTGGAATACACCGGCAGCACCATGAAGGGAATCATCGCGTAGACCATGCCCACCAATACCGCGCCGTCGGTGTAGAGCAGCTTGAGCGGCCGCTGGATAAGCCCCAGGTACTGCAGGGCAACGTTGAGGGGCCCGGCGGCGGACAGCAGGATTTTCCAGCCGTAGATGCGGATGAGGGCGTTGGTCCAGAAGGGCACGATGAGCAGCATCATCATCCAGGTGCGTGCCCGGGGCCCGGACTTGGCCATGAAATAAGCGAAGGGGTAGCCAATCGCGAGGCACAGCAGCGCGGTCTGGAAGGCCAGGCGCAGGCTTTGCAGAAGGGAGCGCAGGTACAGGGGGCTCACAATGCGCCCGTAGTTGTCCATTGTCAGGGGCGGCTGGGCGGCAAAGCCGTCCCCGCGGGTAAACAGGGACAGGCCGATGATGTACAGCAGGCTGACGCCGACGAACAGCACCGCGTACAGGGACATGGGCAGGGCCATCATCTCCCGGCGCAGGCCGCCGCCCTCCCGGGGCCGGCTCACGGGGTTTCCTCCCGGTCGTCGCGCACC
>JAPXQZ010000149.1:0-4728 GCA_033813835.1 Clostridia bacterium
CTGCTGAACGGCCCCCTCCTTTCGCTGCTGTACCCCGGCGTCAGCCCGGCTATCATGGGTTATGCTCGGCGCTATCTGATCATCACCGCCCTGTCCTATCCGCTTTACGGGCTGTACAACAGCGGCGTCAGCATGCTGTACGCCCAGGGCTACAGCCGCCTGTCTATGCTGACCTCCGTTCTGATGAACTCCGGAAAAATCGCCCTGAACGTCATATTCATCAACGTGCTCCGGATGGACGTTACCGGCGCGGGCCTTGCGACCCTCGCCTCCCGGTTGATCGGCGCGTACATGGTGACCCGTTTCCTGATGGACGAGCACGCGCCAATCCATTTCCCGCGCCCCTTCAAAATCCGGTTTGATCCACCGATGAACCGGCGCATCCTTAGCGTCGCGCTGCCCAGCGGGCTGGAAAACGTTATTTTCCTGTCCTGCAAGCTGATCATCGGCATCCTGATTGCCGGCTATTCCAGCGCGATGATCGCGGCCAACGCCGCCGCCAATACCGTAGCCGCCTATATCAGCATCCCGGCCAACGCCATCAATCTGACCACCATTACCATCGTCAGCCAATGCATCGGCGCGGGCAGGCCCGGGGAGGCGAGACAGGCGACAGTCAAGCTGCAAATCGCCACCTACGCCTCGCTGCTGGTGATGGCTGCGCTGGTGGCGGCGCTGATCGGGCCGCTGGTCGGCATGCTGAACCTGACCCCGGAGGCGCATGCGCTGACCCGGCAGATTGTCCTGCTGTATTGCCTGCTGGCGGTCTTCCTCTGGTCACCGGCCTTCGGCCTGCCCAACAGCCTGCGCGCCGCGGGCGACAATCGCTTCGTGATGTATGCCGCCGTGTTCAGCGTCGTCGTGTTGCGCACGGGCGGTTCATTTGTGCTGGGGAACCTGATGGGGCTTCAGGTCAACGGAATCTGGTACGCGATGTACCTGGACTGGATTGCGCGCTCGGCCTTCTTCATCCTGCGGTTCCGCAGCGGCGAATGGGCACGGCACCGGCTCGTTTAGCCGACGAAAATCTGATTGAGGTCCCGGTTGAGGCCTGCGTTTGGGTCCCCGACAAGCCCCACAAGCAGATAGCTTTCGCTCAGCGCGTCATATTGCAGTTCGCCGAGGAAGCGGAAATTCTCCACCTTCCCGGTGGAGCTCACATGCATGCGCGGGCCTGTGCAGCGGTGCAGGAGGCTGCCGATATAGATGTGCTGGGAATCCTTGTAGGCGATGGGCAGATCCTGCGCGATCAGATCCAGAACCTCGGATTGCAATTGCGGGATATCGATGCTGACCACGCGGTCGAATCGCAGGAAGAATCCGCGGCGCACGTCGCCGTGGGAATAGCGTCCCACCTGCTTGTCCGTCAGGGCGTGCTCAGTCAGATCCTCCGCCGTATGCGCCATGCGACGGTACTTGATGGATGCGAAAACCGTCCTGGCGATATCGTCCGGCTCCGGGCCGAACACCGTGGGGCGGGATACGATGATTTCATCCCCGATGCCGATGAGCAGCGCGGCGTTGATATTCAGCAGCGGATACAACAGGTCGAAATGCTCGATGATGACGCGCTTCCCCCGCTCCAACGCGTACAGCACGGCCTCCGCCAGCCGGGGCAGCTGGGTGAAGGCGGACTCGAACCGCACGTCCATGTGGTAGGTGTGCGCCTGGTAAAACCCGGTTTCGTCAATATCGAGAAGCGGCAGCGGCCTTACGTTGACCCCGTTGTCGTCGTTGGTCAATTCCAGCCCCGGGAACATGCCGCGGATCAGCAGGCTTTTCCCTGAACCCGCTTCCCCGATGACGCCGATGAGCTTGTCGAAGGCCATCAAATGCCGCTGCGCGATTTCGCGGCCAATCTGCACCATGCGCGAGTAGCCCCGCGGCGCGAAATAAACGCTGTAAAGCGGCTCCTGGCCTGTCAGCGTGCTCACGAAAGCGCAGCTTCCCGCGGCTTCATGCGGGCATGTCCACGGTGATGGACAGCAGCGGCGCGTGCTGCTGGGCGCCGTAGACGTCCGTTTCGCCCAGATCGCCCGAACATAGGGGGCGGGCGATGGTTACCTTGATGGCGTTGGCCGGCTCGAAATGCACGATGCCGATGATTTGTTCCGGCCGGATGCGGTACAGCCTGCAGATCAGCGCCTCGTCAATGATGTTCCGGCTGCTGACGAAGCGGTAGTTTTCCTCCGAGTTGAACATCAGGTCCAGCGTCAGCTCATAGGGCCCTGAATTCTTGCTGCGGATGATGGTGGTCAGCTCCGTTATGCTCCTTGTCACGGCGGCTCCTTTTCAAACCTGTTCCAGGGTCATTGGGAAATAGGCGCAGGGATCGTCAACCTCCATCAAATGGTAGACGCTGAACACGTATACCTCGCCGGCATGAAAATCGCTGGGAGAGTACGGAAAGGCCAGGTTGCCCGCCGTGGCGCGGCGCCCTTCATACCCGTAATGCAGCATGGTGGAGCGCGCCGCGGCGCAGATGGTATCAGCGTGTGCCTGGGTGTCCGACACCGCTTCAATGACGATGCCGATTTCGTGCCCCTCCACCTGCCGGTTGGGCTCCAGGCTGCCCATCACGCCATCCCTGCCGTAAATGGTGAACAGCAGTTCATAGGAGATGCCGGAGGACTTGAAGTTGTCCTTGACCCGCTCCCGCACGCCCTGCGTGATTTCATCGATGCGCTGCAGCAGGACCGGATCCCGTGCGCCTGCGATGGAGACCGTGCGGTAACCGATGCGCCGCGCGCCTTCCAGTTTGATGGTATATGGGTGTGACTTGACGTAGCGGCTGCCCGTGACCCGCGCGACCCGGTCGGATACCTGGGTGAACTTCGTCTCCCGCAAATCCAGGTGACCGCCGGGGCCTGGCAGGAGGTAGGGGTCGGTCTTCTCGTAGAGGGTATGGGCCGCGACGGACAGCGTCGTGCACTTCCGGGCGGGGTTGAGCGGCTCCACGTCAAATGAGTCCTTGCGAAGGGTGCCAAACATGCAGTCCGATCCGGAACCCGGCGTCGCTGCGATGGCGGCGCATTCCAGGATTTTGCCCATATGGACAGCCAGCGCATGGTTAAACCCCGCGCGGATGGCCGGCGCGGCAAAAACGGCCGGATCATAGCAGCGGCCGGCAAGGATGACCTGCGCGCCTTCATCCAGCGCGCGGATGATGGGCTCGACCCCCATCTGGGCGACGATGGCCGCCGTCTGCTCCAGCGCCGCTTCTTCCAGTTCGGGCGCGGGGCTCAGGGGTCTGACCCTGCCCTCCCTCATCGCGCGGCGGACTTCCTCTTTGGGGATTTCCGCGCGGATGACGGCCATCGAAAAATGAAGGGCCTGCTCCTTCGCGATTTCGAGGATAATGTCCCTGCACCAGGCCAGGTGCCGGTCCGCCCCGCTGCCCCCGGCTGTCCCGATGACAACGGGGATTCCCCTGCCGACCCCGGCAATCAGCATGGCCTCCAGATCCCGCTTGACCGCGCCACGGTCGGTAAAGGAGACCCCTGCCCCCAGGTAATAGGGCCCCGGATCCGTGGAGCCGGCGTCCACCGCGATGAGGTGCGGGTCCCTGGACAGGCCTTCATCAAAGGAAGCCATCGGGAAACCGTATCCCAGGATAGCGGTAGCGGACAGCACGCGGTACTCTTGCATGAGGCTCCCCTTTGCCCTTCAGGCGATTCCGATACCGGCGCGGCGCAGCGCCAGGATTCTGTGCATTTCATTAAAGCAAATCATATATCCCTCGTCAACGCCCATACCCGGCTTGGCCAGGACCTGTTCCGCCCGTGTCGCCATCGCCAGGTGGACGCAGATCTGCGCGGAGCGGTCCGTCTCGTTGCAGGTGCCGCCCTGGTAGGCGCCGATGCCCTTCTGCTCGCAGTACAGCACCGCCTCGCAGGTATTGTGGATAGAACCCAGATCGGGCGTCTTCACCTGTATCATGTGTCCGGCCAGGTGGTCGGCGAAGTAGATGACGTCTTCCAACGTATTGCACCATTCATCCGCAACCAGTTCCACCTTGATCTGCCGGCGGTCCACTTCCTGGCGCAGCCCGCGCATGTCCCGCATCTGGGCCTCCCGGCTGTCCGAATCCATCGGCCCTTCAATGCGCAGCCGGAAAGGTTCCGCCGCCTTCTCCAGTTCCTCCAGGTAATCGGCCATGCCGATGTAATTGCTGGCGCCGAAAATCTGCCCGATGGTCCCGTAGCAGTCGATATGGAAAATCGGGTGGTAGCCCTCAAAGGGGGCGATTTCCCTGACGCGCTGGTTGAGCCATTTGACGTAGGCCAGCAGGTTTTCCCCACGCTGCCCCGTTTTTTTCACGCTGTTGAACAGCCCGTGCGGCAGGACCGGCGCGCCCTTCATGATCATTTTGTCGGCATTGCTGTAGCGGTCGTCCCCGGATTGGGTGAAGAGGGGCAGCATCCGATCAGAAACGGCAGTCCCGTACTCTTTCGCGATGACGTCGCACATGTTCAGCCCTTGTGCTTTGGCGACGGCGTCCAGGATGGCCTGGGAAACGCCGTAACGGATTGCGGTATGGAGATGGTTTCCCGCCGCGTCCTTCAATCCATCGATTTCCCCAGCCAGCCGGCGGAAACTGTCCGCCTCCTGTCCGACAAGGTGGTCAGACACCTCGTTTTCAATCAGGGGAATAAAACTGTCCGCCAGGAACAGGGGGTCGCGGCCGCCGGCGCCGGAGTACTGGACGGCGGCGCAGTCGCCCCAGCC
>JAPXQZ010000150.1:0-4721 GCA_033813835.1 Clostridia bacterium
CATTATATGGTATTGATCCGGTGCGAGCTCAAGCAATCCATCCGCATGATACCTATCGCATTGCTCGCGCATTGGCAGTATGGCAGTCGACAGCTTGCAAACCATCAAGCTTGTCCCTCTCCTATGAACCGTCGTGTGATGCGCATATTATATTTCTGACGCGAGAAAAAGAGAGTCTGTACGAACGGATTAATGATCGCGTGCTGCAGATGTTTGATCAAGGCTTTATTGATGAGGTTGCTGCATTACAAAATACTCCCTGGGAGCCATTTTTGTATCAGAAAAAATTTATAGGGTACAATGATATTTTGACCTGGTTGCATGATACATCCTGTATGGATAGACAGCAGCTTATAGCCCTTATTCAAAAAAAGACACGCCACTATGCAAAGCGACAACATACGTTTTGGCGTATGCTTTGTAAGCGTCTTTCTGAGGCGCAGGACGTGCGATACAGCGTGACAACAAGAACAGTCGACTTGACGAGAACTGATTATGATTTATATATTAATGATCTGTTACATCAGTTGAGTAGTTTATACATATGATGGTCCTATAACAAAGAAGTATCGCTATGCAAAACGGTTGCCCTGGCAATGATCAAAATGATCAGCTCGTATTTGATAGTAAACAGACGGCCTGGATAGTTTCGGCATTATTATTGTTACTCTTTTTTGTTTTTATGGCCGGCTATTTTCTTGGTAAACACCAAGCGGTAGAGCAATTCAGCCATGCGCTTGATCAGGATTCCATATCAGACAAGATCTATTCCTCGCTGTACGCTTCTTATGAAGGGAAAACAGGTATCGAGCTTGATAGTGATAAGGCCGATACCGATAAGTTGAATCCTGCCGAGCCTTCAGCTCAGCCATTAGAACCGACGGTGCCAGCGCCAACGAAACAGGATGAGCCGGTTGTTGCGATCCCGGATGACGATGTGTTTGACCAAACCGGGCCTGGCGCTGATGCTCCGGACGCCGGGGGTGATGGGCTCCCCCCCGCCGGCTTTCGGCGGGCTCTCCGGCCGGAATTGTTTCAGCTGGCTGGCAATTTGCTCGGGCGGCTCCATGGTGGCGACGGCGGTCTCCTCATCCACGCCCTCTTCCGCCATGCGATCCTTCAGCATTTCGTCGAAGTAGGCGATGGCTTCCTCCACCGGGCCGAAATCATCCTGCTCCAGGGTCAGTTTGAGCTTCTCCAGGTAATCCTCACGCTTCATCGGCGCGTCCCTCCTTGCCTTCCTGGGCTTTATCCGGTAAAACCCGTAAAACCAGCTCATAAATCTTTCCCAGGGCTTCCCACTCGCGCACAAAGCCCCGCAACTGTTCCCTGCCCGCGTCCGTGATGCGGTAATAGCGGCGCAGCCGCCCGCCGTATTCGGTGGAATAGTTGTCCACCGCTCCGGCATCCTGCAGCCGCCGCAGCACCGGGTAGAGCGTCGACTCCGACATCGGCATCAGCGCGCATGCGTCCTGTGCCAGCCGGTAGCCGTAGGAATCCCCCCGGGTCAGCAGCGCCAGCACGCAAACCTCCGTGAGGCCCCGCTTAAGCTGTGCGTCCATCCCATCACCTCTCTCGGCGCATATCTTACAACGCATAGTATCGTGTGTCAATGGGCTTTGTATTCTTTTTTGCGGCGGTTCAAACCCTGGCAGCCCGCGGAGAACAGCGTTTCCCCGGCACCGCGGACGGCTTCCCCGCACACAGGGCAGCAATGAAAAAAACGCGCGGATGCCGTGCGGAGGAAGTCAGACTGCAGCCGCTCCGGTGCCGATGTGTACCCTTTACCAACGCCTCTCCGTGGGTAATGGAACATACTGCCGTCAGGCTCAGTCTGTTTCGATTGTATTGTCCGTCTTTTGTCTGGCCGGACCCGCAGACGCCTCAGTTCTCTAAAAAAACCCGTCCGGTTCAGCGTATGCAGCAATCCGGCGCCGATGTGTACCCTTTACCAACGCCTCTCCGTGGGTAATGGAACAAACCGCCGTCAGGCTCAGTCTGTCTCGATTGTATTGTCCGTCTTTTGTCTGGCCGGATTCGCAGACGCCTCAGTTCTCGAAAAATCCCGTCCGGTTCAGCGTATGCAGCAATCCGGCGCCGCGTTTCAGCAGCCCGGGGCGTCAGCCCTGTTAGTTCCCGGAAAACGCCACCGGCTTCAGGGCATGGTACAGCGCCGTGAAGCGCGCTAGCGCCTTTTGGTAAGTCTCTCCGTTTTCCCTGTTCGGCTTCACCGTTTCTCGGACGGGGTTCAGGCGCGCCGCGTCCTCAAAGCCCTTGTAGACCCCCGCCCCGGTGCCCGCGCACAGCGCGGCGCCCGCGCTGGTGGCGTACTCCGGCATCGCCGGCAGGTGCAGCTCCCGCTGCCATACGTCGCTCAATAGTTGGGCGAACACGGAATCGCGCGCAACGCCGCCCAGCAGGCTCATCTCCCGGATGGGCAGCCCCGCGGACAGGATATCCAGGATCAGCCGCAGGTTCAGCCCCACGCCCTCCATGACGGCGCGCAGCATGTCGTTTCGGCTCTGCCGCGCGGTCAGGCCGATAAAGCAGCCGGTCGCGTCCGCGTTCCACCAGGGGCTGCGCTCGCCCAGCAGGTAGGGCAGAAACAGCAGCCCCCCGCTGCCGGCGGGCACCTCCCGCACCAGTTCCGGCAGCCGCCGGTAGAAATCCGCCGCCTTCATTTCCGAAAACAGCGATTTGGCCGCCCAGCGGAGCGCCTGGCCCGCCATCTGCACCGCGCCCAGGGCGATATACCGCCTGCCGTCCAAGTGCATCAGGGTAAAGGTGCGCTCCTGCGGGTCGGAATAGGGCGCATCCCCCAGGGTGGCGATCCACCCGGAGGTGCCCAGCGCGGCGTAAGCCTGTCCAGGCTGATGGATGGCCGCGCCGGCGGTCGCGCAGGCGCCGTCGCCCCCGCCCATCACGACCGGCGTGCCCTCTAAAAGCCCGCAGGCGGTGGCGGCCTCCCGCGCCACCCTGCCCGCGACCGCGAAGGAAGGCAGCAGCTCCGGCATCTTGTTGGGAGAAACGCCGGCGCTTTCCAGGATTTCGTCCGACCAGCCCCTCGATTCCAGGTCAAAGCACCCCAGGTGGGAGGCGTCGGAATAGTCGCTGCACATCCGGCCGGTCAATTGGAACACCAGGGTGTCCTTAGGCTGGAGGAAGCAGGCGGTCTTCCGGTACAGCTCCGGCTCATGCGCCGCAAACCAGGCCATCTTGGCGACGCCCAGCGCGGCGCTCAGGCGTTGCCCCGTCCGCTCGTACACGCGCCGCAGGCCCACCTCCCCGGCGATGCGGCCGGCCTCGGCGTCCGCCCGCTGGTCCGCCCAGATCATCGCCGGGCGCAGGGCCCGGCCGTCCCGGCTATAGGGCAGGCAGCTGTTCATCTGCGCGCTGAAGGAGACGGCCAGAATTTCCCCGGGCCGGGCATTCGACTGGGCGAGCAGGCCGCGGGTCGCGGCGCAGAAGGCGGCCCACCAGTCCTCCGGGTTCTGCTCGGCGGCCTTGTCAAAGGGGTAGGAGGTCGGGTAGGGGACGGTGGTCTCCGCGGCAATCCGTCCGTCCGTGCCGTACAGCACGGCCTTGTCCCCGCTGGTGCCCAGGTCGTGAGCCAGGAGGTACGCCATTGGTGAAATCCTTCTCTTTTATTCCCTTTTGATGCGGAAGGGGTCGTAGGGCTGTGGCGGCGGCGGCGCAGCCGGGGCGTTCCTTCTCATCCTGCCGCGGCTGATTCCCGCGATGAAAATCAGCGCGCCCCCGACGGCGACCAGCGCGAGGGGAATCAGTTTCAGCTTCTGCCACAGGCTGGCGCTCATCAGCGGCGTGCTGCCCAGGGAGAACAGCGCCAGCAGGACGGCGAGGGGAACGAATAAAAGCGCGGGGATGAGGCGCTTCCGGGCCAGCAGCGCGAAGAGCGCAAACAGGATGCAGGCAAGAAGAAACAGGTGGGTGGTCAGGCGCGCCCATTGCACCCGCGCGAAATAATCCATTAGGGTGATTTTTTCGTCCCGGACTAGGGAGAACACAGGGGAGAGCCAGGTGACCATCTCCTCCACGCGGATGGACAATTCATAGACCGCCCAGCCCATCAGCAGCAGGGCACCCCAGAACACCATGCGCCGCCCGGTGGTTTCAAGCGGGGTCACAGCCACGTCCTCCCTCCTTTAACCGGCTCCAGTGTAGGCGCTGCACCCTTTGCTGTCAATCGCGCCGGGCGCTGGGCGGGCCCGCTTTCTTGACGCTCCTGCGGGGCGGTGTTAGGATGACCTGGCAGACAAACGAAAAGGAGGTGAGGGCGCTGCGCAGTTCTTTCGTCGCGGCGCTGCTGGCCCTCGTCCTCCTGTTTCAGCCCCTTTCCGCCCGTGTGGAAGCGCCGGAGGAGGCCGGGGTCCTTCGCGCGCTGCTGGTCGCCTGCGACGATTTCGTAACCCAGCCGGATACGGCGCCCTCCTCCTACAACAACCTCATTTCCCTCCGCCGCGCCCTGCTGCGCGACGCGCGCGGCTACCGTTCCATCCGCGTCAGCCTCAACCAGGCGCTGGACGGGGAGGGCTTCCGCGCGCTGGCCGCGGAGGCGTTTTCAGGCGCCGGGCCACGGGATATGAGCCTGGTTTACCTGAGCACCCACGGCCTGCAGTCCGGGGACGGGCAGGACTTCGTCGCCCTGATGAGCGACGGGACCCGGGAACGCGGTCTGTCCGGCGCGGACATCCACCGCGCCC
>JAPXQZ010000151.1:0-4720 GCA_033813835.1 Clostridia bacterium
GAAGGGCTGCAGCGACCGCCAGGCAAAGCAATCACCGTAGTTGAGCATCCCGTCCCAGGGCAGCCAGTTTTCCCGGTCTTTGCTGACCTCCACCGCAAACCCGCTGTTCTCCCAGTGGATGCCGCCATAGGTAAACAGGTTGAACCTGTGTGATTCCTCCAGGTCGAGGACGGCCGGCTCGTCCTCCGGAAAGGCAACCCAGGCAGTCTGGGGGGCGACGGCGGCGCCCAGGTTCACCAAAGCCATGACGGCGTACAGCGCCGTTACCAGCAGGATGATAAGCGCGTCCTTCCCGCCAAAGCGGACCGTTTCCGGCACATGGGTCAGGAAGGCGAATCGATCTCGGTTCCCGCGCCCAGCCAGCGGCTGGACAGGCAGGATGGCCGCTTCAGGCCGCGATAACGCCAGGCCTGTATACAGCGCGAAGGCGGCGATGGGCAGGCTGAAGGCCGAAAGGGCATATTCCAGCCAGGCCGCGTCGCTGACCAGGCCGACCGCAGGCGCAGACAGGTTGGCGGCGCCGCCGCCGATGCGCACCCCGCGGTCGAGTACTACGCCGGAGTTGAGAAAGCCCAGCGCGCTCACGGCGACCAGCAGGATCAGCACCCGGGTGTCCCGGCGCCGCACGTAGTCCAGGGTTAAAAGCGCCATGCCCAGAAACAGGTAGCGCTCGTGCATCATGGTGCCTGTCAAGGAAAACACCGTCAGCAGCACGCCGCCCAGCAGCGGCAGGTTTCCCGCGCTGCCGCCCCGGACGTAAGAGGCGGTAACCAACAGGAAGGCGGATGCCATCAGCAGGGCACCCAGTAGCGCGTGGCTCATGGGCAGCAGCGCCGCCAAGGCGGGCGTCAGTGACAGGAGGAAGGGAAGGCAGTCCTTCCACCGAGCCGGCATTGTCGCCACGGGTGGCGACGTTTTCCGGGCCCTGCACGCCAGCGCGGTGGGGATTGCCAGCGTCAGGAATCCAGCCAGGCGCAGGAAGAAGGGGGCGGACTCAGAGACCGGCACCCAGTTCTTGCCAAACAGGAAATAAAGGTTGGTCGCGTTGACCGTTGCGAAATTATACTGTCCCATCGTATTCGCGTACAGGCCGATGAGCCAGGAAAACCCGGTTTCCCCGTTGAAAAAGGGCAGGCTGACCGCCAGCGCCACCAGGGCGGCGCCCAGGACGCCCAGCAGGAAGTCCTTCCACTGGAAGTCCTTCCTTCGCCAGGCGACATCCATCACGAGGGCTGCCAGCCCCAGGGGGCCCGCCATCAGGGCCTGCGGTTTCATTAAAACGGCCAGCATATAAATAGGCAAGGCGTACTTCCATCGGCCGTCGATGATGAGCAGCACGCTGCACAACAGCAGCAGCGAGGGCACGCTGTCGGCCTGCCCCCAGGCGGCGCCGGCCAGGTAGGTCAGGGGATTGCAGGCGTACAGCGCGGCCAGCCACAGCGCGGCTTTCCGAGAAGCCTTCCGTTCTGCCACCCGGTACAACAGCCAGATGACGCCCAGGTCGCAGAGGATGCCGGGCAGCTTCACCATCGTTTCCGTGGCGCCTGTGCCCAGCAGCCTTCCCAACCAGCCCAGGGGCCATAGAATCAGCATATAGCCCGGGGGATAATCGCTGAAGTATCCGGCGGCATAGAACCGTCCTGGCCCAACCTCCGCCATCCGGTTCGCCCAGGCGGAAAAGCTGCCGACGTCTACCGGGAAACCGGGCGCCAGAACGGCGACAGCCAGCCGCGAAAACAATGCCAGCAGCAAGAGGACGACAAGCAAAGGGTTCCGGTCTGAAAGCCCTGTTTTCAGGTAAGGCTGGTCCGCGCGCTCCGCCGCCTTCGCGCAATGCACCATCGCCATGGCGAACAGAAGCATCCAGAACAGGAGCCAGGGCGCCGCCGGGCCGGCCGCGCGCCCGGCCGGCCGTGGCTCAACGCTGTCCGGAGCGTCCCACCCGGGAACGGGGACGTCCGGCGGCGCGGATTCGACACGCACGAGGGAAAGCCCGTCAAACGCGGCTTTCCCCGAAGACTCCGCGGAGTATCCGCCCAGGCGCGCGAACAGGGTCACCTCATGCTGGTTTTTCCCCGTCCTGCCGTATAGTTCGACGGGTTCCCACTCTCCCTGCGTATCAAAAACGGGGTCGGAAAATACGTAGATGCCGGCGACTGACAGATTCGCCCCTGCGCCGCCCTCAGCGGCAGACTTGATGTACCCGCTGAAACGGTAGACGGCGTCCGGCTTGACCGGGACAGTCTGAATGTACCGGGCGTCATTTGGCAAGCGGCTGGTTATTTCTATCCCGCCGCCATCCCGTCCGCCGGACAGGGAAAACGCGGTCACGTCCGGGTCGTTGAGGTAGGATTCGGGCAGCCAACCTTCCGGCAGGCCTTCGCCGGTCACTGCCTCAAAGCCCCCGTTCTTCAGCAGCTCTATCCCGTACGCCGGCGGTTCCGCTCCGGGTTTGAACAACAGCCAGGCCAGCACGGCGCAGGCAAGCGCGATGAGCAGCGCGAGGAGGAGTAAAACCCGTTTTTTGTTCGCCATATCGCCTCTTCAGGTTTCGTTCAGGACGTCCGGCCGGAACAGGACGCCCGCACGGGTGATTTCAAGAAAGGCAACCCGGTACGGCGCCGGCTTCCCCGCCAGGTAGGCCGCGGCCGCTCCACGGATGCGGGCCAGCTTCTGCGGCGTAATGGCCGCAAGCCCCATGCCCAGCCGGCTATCAGGCCGGTACTTGACCTCGATGAAGCTCAGGACGCCGCCTTCCAGGGCAATCAAGTCAACCTCGCCGCCCGCCGTCCTGTACCGCGTCTCCATGACCGTGTAGCCCGCCTGCCGCAGGTACTCCGCGGCGGCGCGCTCACCCTCCAGGCCGCTTTCATAGCGCGTCATCGCGAAAGAACCCCGGCAATAAAGCTCCTGCGATGCTCCGGGCAGGGACCGAAAGCCCGGAGCGCCTCCAGGTGCTCCTTCGTGCCGTAGCCTTTGTTGTGCGCGAGCCCATATTGCGGGTATCGCGCATCCAGCCCGCGCAGTTCCCTGTCCCGCGTCACCTTGGCGACGATGGAAGCCGCCGCGATGGAATAGCTGGTCGCATCGCCCTTGACGATGGGCCGTTCCTCACCATGAAGGCCCAGGCCACCGACAGCGTCTGTCAGAAACAGCGCTGCCGGCGCCCCTGAAGCGGCCCGGCGCATCGCCAGGCGCGTCGCCTGCAGGATGTTCAGACGGTCGATTTCCTCCGCCTCTGCGCGGCCCACGCCGGCAAATTGGGCCACGGCCATGATTCTGTCGTATAGAATCTCCCTTTGCCGCTCACTGAGCGCCTTGGAGTCAAAAACGCCCGGGACGCGCGGAGCCCGCGGCATCACCAAACAGGCGGCGACAACACACCCCAGCAGCGGTCCGCGCCCCGCCTCGTCGATACCGGCGAACACCAACCCCCGCTCCCACAGCGAACGGTCATGGTCAAACAAGCGGTCATAGCGTTCAGGATCCCGCATCCGGCGCCTCCCCAGGCGTTTCCAGCGTCACCCGGCCCAGCAGGCCGGAGCGGAACTCGTCCAGCACGCAGGCGGCGCCGCGTTCCAGGTCCGGCTCCCCGCCCCGGAGCAGGAATCCGCGGGAAACGCAGATGGCTTCCAGAAGCGCCTGTCCCCGCAGCTCTTCTCCTCCAAGCCGGAAACGCTCCCTGACCCGGTTCCCGGGGAGCTTCATGAGTTCCTCCAGCAAGTCCAGCGACAGGCGGTAGGTGTCCAGCACCTCGTCGCGAACGGCCGCAATATAAGCCAGCCTGCGCGCGGCCGCCGGATCGCCCAGCCGAGGCCACAGCAGCCCCGGGGAATCCAGCAGCTCGAGGGCGGGCGAGGCGGACAGCCACTGCGGCGCCCGCGTGACCCCCGGCCTGTCCTGCACCTTCAGCGCGGCCCGGCCGGCGAGGTAATTGATCAGCGTGCTCTTGCCCACGTTGGGGACGCCCAGCACCATCGCGCGGGCTGCCCGGGGCAGGCCTCTTGCTGCGGCGCGCTCCAACCCCCCGGCGCTGAGCGCTTCCACGGCCTGCAGGATGGATTGCTTCCGCCTGCCCATTTCCACCGCCATCGCGCGGACGCCCTCCCCGGCGAAAAAGGAGAGCCACCTGCGGGTGGCGTCCGGGTCGGCCAGGTCGGATTTGTTGAGCAGCAGCAGGGTCGGCTTGCCGCGCTTCAGGGATTCCAGGTCCGGGTTGCGGCTGGAGAGGGGCAGGCGCGCGTCGCACAGCTCGATGACCAGGTCCACGCGCCCCAATTGCTCCAGCAGCAGCCGGCGCGCCTTGGCCATATGGCCGGGATACCAGGAAATGCTTTGCTGCAAGGCGCGCTCCTTCCTCTGTCAAACGGGTAAAAAGTACCATGGTTTCCGATAAATTGCAAGAAACAGCCACCCGTTGCGTTGACAGCAAAGCCCCTGGAATGGTAGCATCCCGCTATCGGCATGGACGAAGGACAACCCCCGGACGACGGCGTCCGACAGAGAGGGCGGAACTGCTGGAAACCGCCCGGACTGCCGTGGGGCATTCCCTTCCGAGCCGCCGGGCTGAACCGAGTAAGCCGGGCCGTTTCCCCGCGTTAAGGGAGTTGAGCGCGCGAAAGCGCGGAAAATGGGTGGTACCGCGCAGGCCAGCGCCCCATGCGAGAGCGGGGCGCTTTTTGATTGGAGGACGGGAATGCAACTGCAGGATCAACTGGAG
>JAPXQZ010000152.1:0-4691 GCA_033813835.1 Clostridia bacterium
TGGCCAAGAGCGTGATGCGCGGCAGCATGGCGCCTCCTGTGTTGCATTTTTGATTTTACCGGGCTGAGTATAGCATTGGCCCCCGCCGCTGTAAAGTTGCAGGAACGCCGACGGACGAGTGGGCTGGTGCCTCCCGCGCGATGGTCCCTATTCGTTCTGCCGTGTTTTATTCCTGGACGACGCAGATGGGGTTGCCGTCCGGGTCTCTCATCACAACGTAGTCGCAGCCCTCGGAGTATTTCCAGTCCATCAGGGTCGCGCCCAGGGACTGCAGCCTGTCCACTTCCGCCGCCTGGTTCTGTGCGAACAGGTCGAGATGGTGCCGCCGGGCATGGGGGGATGTGACCATGTTGAGGGACAGCTGCATGCCGTCGCCGTCTTTGGGCACCAGGATAGCCCAGTCCGCTTCCGTGGAGTATTTCAACTGATGGTCCAGCGCCTGGGCCCAGAACCGGATGGCGCGGGTGATATCCGTAACGCCCCAGACAACGGAACCCAGGCGCAAGGCCTGCTGCTCATCCTCCATCTTCTTCCGCCTTTCCACTGTCATATCCTTGTCCGTCGGTACCGCTCCGGCTGTGTGACAGGGCTCAGCGCTTCGAATCCTCGCTTCCAGGGCCGGAACCGTCCTTTTTCTTTTGGTGCCGCCTGCTGATGATGAAGGCGACCGTCAGCCCCAGCACGAACATTATCGCTGCGAAGAGCAGATTATGGGCGCCTTTATGGCTTGTTTTGATTGTATAGGCAATTCCATAAAGCAACGACATAGCGTTTGCATATTCTCCGCTCTCGTCATTGGGATCGCCCCGGCCCCTGACTGCGATATCATTCATTTTGGGAATGGTTACGATTGCCGGTTTATTTTCCGGCAAATAGAATGCGCTATATTCTTTCTTATAATCAAAAGCCATCTCTGTTTCCTCCGCAGATCCCTGTTTTTTACTTTCATTTGACAAGCCTGCTTCACTGCCAGCCATATGCCCCGCCCGGAGCGGCCCCGCGATGTGCAGCCCGGATGTCAGCGGGGAAGGCATAGCACAAACGTTTGGATGCTCCAATTTGCGCGTCAGCAGGATACGCTCGGTTCTCGGCCATTTTACGACACCCGGGCGGAGCCAGGCTGCGGATTTGGTTTTTGTTTTATTCAAATCTCCATTCAGCAAAAGGCGCGCGTCTTTCAAGAACCGGCGGGAAAGGCTATAATCGGCCCATCAAGGACGGGGGGAAGGCATGCGCTTACAAAAATATCTCGCCGCCTGCGGCGTGGCCTCCAGGCGCCGGGCGGAGGAAATGATTGCGGCCGGTTTGGTGCAGGTCAACGGCGTCACCGTACGGGAGATGGGTGTGCAGGTGACGGAGGGGGACGTCGTCGCGGTGGAGGGCCGGCCGGTCGCGCCGGAAACGGACCGGCGCTACGTGCTGTATTACAAACCCATCGGCGAGGTAACCACGGTATCCGACCCGGAGGGTCGGCCCGCGGTACTGGACCATTTCCGGGATTTCCCCGTGCGGCTTTACCCTGTGGGCCGGCTGGATTTTGATTCCGAAGGCCTGCTGCTGCTGACCAACGACGGCGAAATGACCCACCGCCTGACCCATCCCAGCCACGAGGTGGAAAAGCGCTACATCGCCCGCGTCTCCAACCGGGTCGGCGCGGCGGAACTGGCCCGGCTGCGCTCCGGCGTGATGCTGGAGGGGCGGAAAACCGCGCCGGCCAAGGTCGTTGTGCTCAGGGAGGATCCATTTTCCACCGATCTGCTCATCACCCTGCACGAGGGGCGCAACCGCCAGGTCCGCCGCATGGTGGAAGCGGTGGGCCATCAGGTTGTGCGGCTCAAGCGCGTGCAGTACGGCGGGGTATCCCTGGGCAGCCTCAAGCGCGGTGAGTGGCGTGAACTGAGCCCGGAGGAGGTCGCGTCCCTGCGATGAACGGGCAGCCGCTTCCGCCTTCCGCGCGCCACATCGCCGCCCGCGCGTTTGAGGCTTACCTTCGCCCGGGGGATACGGCGGTCGACGCGACCCTGGGCCGCGGCCGGGACTGCGCCCTCCTGTGCGAACTGGTGGGCGAAACGGGTTGGGTCTGCGGCTTTGACGTGCAGCCGAAAGCGCTGGAGGAAACGCGGACGCTGCTGTCGGAGCGGGGGCTGCTTGTGCGCGCCGGGCTGCATCTTCTGGGCCACGAGCGCATGAAGGAGGTTGTGTCGCCCGGCATCCGGCTGGCTGTCTTCAACCTGGGCTGGCTTCCCGGCGGCGACAAACGCCTGACCACGCGGGTTGCTACGACGCTCCCGGCGGTCCAGACCGCGCTGGATTTGCTTGCCCCCGGCGGCGCCCTCGTTGTCTGCTGCTATCCGGGGCATCCGGAGGGCGCGCGGGAAGAGCAGGCCGTTGCGGCGTTCGCGCGAGGTCTCCCGCCTGCCCGGTATCTTGCGCTGCTTCACTGTTTCGTCAACGGCGGCCCCGGGGCGCCCTCCTGCCTAGTGGTGGAGAAGCTGGCGGAGGCTTAAGGGCGGCGCTGGTTTACCCTGCACAGGAAGGGGATGCCGGGCGCGGCCGCCCCGCCGGGGTTTGACGCGCCGCCGGCAGTGGTATGCTTCCCTTCGATTACGAATGAAGGAGCAAGAAATGAACGTTCTGCCTTCCGTCACCCGACATGTGGGCGATACGCCCCTCATCCGCCTCTCGCGCCTGGAGGAGCGTTCCGGGCTTCAAGCGCGCATTCTGGCCAAAGCGGAATGCTTCAACCCCGCCGGTTCGGTCAAGGACCGCATCGCCCTGGAGATGGTCCTGGCGGCGGAGGACGCAGGCGCCCTGCGGCCCGGCGGCCTGCTCGTGGAAGCGTCCAGCGGCAATACCGGCATCGGGCTGGCCATGGCGGCCGCCGCGCGCGGATACCGGCTCATTCTGACCATGCCGGACACCATGTCCCTGGAGCGCAGGCAGTTGCTGTCGGCCTTCGGGGCGGAGCTGGTGTTGACGGACGGCGCGCAGGGTATGCCCGCCGCCATGGAAAAGGCGGAGGAAATCGCGCGGGCGCATCCCGGGAGTGTATACGTCCGGCAGTTTGAGAACCCTGCCAATCCCCTGGCCCATTACCGGACAACCGGCCCGGAAATCTTCCGGGACGCTGAAGGTCAGGTGGACGTCTTCGTATCCGGCGTGGGGACCGGCGGCACCATCACCGGTGCGGGCCGCTACCTGAAGGAACAAAATCCCGGCGTCGAAATCGTCGCCGTGGAGCCGGCCGCGTCCCCGGTGCTTTCCGGCGGCCCGAAGGGCAAGCATAAAATCCAGGGCATCGGGGCAGGCTTTGTGCCCAAGGTGTTGGATACCTCCATATACAGCCGGATTATTGCCGTGACGGACGGGGATGCGGCGGCCATGGCGCGCCTTTTGGCCCGGACGGAAGGGCTTTTGTGCGGCATCAGTTCCGGCGCGGCCCTGCATGCCGCGGCCACCCTGGCGCGCCGGCCTGAATACCGGGATAAGGCCATCGTCGTCGTTCTGCCCGACGCAGGCGACCGTTACCTGTCCATCGACCTGTTCACGGAGGGCTGAGGAATGGAGGAGGATGCCTTCCGGCGGGACGTTGGCGAGCGCCTGCTCGCCGTCTCCCTGCCCTGCGAGCGTGAGGCGCAGGACTGTGACCGGATTCCGGACCGGCGGCAGGCCATCCTGCTCATCAAGGATTTGCAGTCCCTGATGTTCCCCGCCTATTTCAAGGTCTCTGACAGCCATGTGGGTGAGGAAGGCGACCTGTTCACCTGGGCGGAGGAAGGTCTCACCCGCCTGATCGCCGCTGCCCTTCGTTTCTGCGGGCCGGATGCGGCCGCAGAACCCCGGGCGTTGACGCGCCGGTTCCTGTCCGGCCTCCCGGACGTCAAGCGCCTGCTGGCCGGGGACGCGCAGGCCATCTACGAGGGCGACCCCGCGGCAAAGAGCTGCGAGGAGGTGCTCATCTGCTACCCCGGTTTCTACGCGATTTCCATCCACCGGCTGGCACACGCTCTGCACCTGCTGGACGTGCCGTTGCTGCCCAGAATCATGTCCGAATACGCCCATGAGAAGACGGGCATCGACATCCACCCCGGCGCGCGCATCGGCGAACGCTTCTGCATCGACCATGGCACCGGCATCGTCGTGGGGGAGACCGCGGTCATCGGCGACGACGTAAAGCTCTATCAGGGCGTAACGCTGGGCGCCAAAAGCTTCTCCCTGGACGAGGAGGGAAACCCGGTCAAGGGCGTACACCGCCATCCGCGCCTGGGCAACCGCGTCGTGGTCTACGCCAATGCCGTCATCCTGGGCGGCGACACCATCGTGGGGGACGACTGCGTCATCGGCGGCAACGTCTGGCTGACCGGGCCGCTGCCGGACAAGACGATGGTATACTACGACGGCGCCCGCATCCGGACCCGCACGCTTTCAAACGGGATGCCGGGATAAAGGACGGGCGCCCGCTATACGGGCGCCTCGTGCGGCTGGTTCTATTCGGTCCCTCCTGCGGAAAGCTCCCTGTTGAGGCTGGAAAAGGCCTTCGTGTCCCCCAGCAGGATGAACCCCGTCAGGTGCTCGTTGATGTAGAGTTTTTTGGCGTACTGGAACATCTCGCTGTTTTCCATCACGTCCGCGTATGCGCGGGCGATTTCCTCGGAGGTCATCCCCTCCCGCTGGGTCAGCCCCGCGGAGGC